>JAOPUX010000077.1 GCA_025963285.1 Jatrophihabitans sp. | reverse complement strand
CGACGCAGACCCCGATGATCCGGAGCCCGGAGCCCTTCGCCCGGTCGGTGACCTCGAGCAGGTGGAGCACCGACTCCGTCGTACCGACCGCCACGATCTTGTGGCTCCACTCACCCGTCTCGCGGCGACTGCGCACCAGCGCCCGGACGAGTGCCCGCCCGATCAGCAACAGCACGAAGCCGGTGGGGATCACCCCGACGACAAACCCTCGCGCGAGCTCGGTCTTGCTCGCGTAGCAGACGATCGCCAGCACGCTCACGGTCGAGGCGCTGGCCCGTAGAACCCGCTTGGACTCCTCGGGCCCGGTGGCGAGGTGCCGAATCTCGTAGCCGCCACTCGATTGGAGCGCCACGATCCAGACGATCGTGATGACCACCGCCGTCCCGAGGTAGCCGACCCCGGGATGAGGCTGGTCGGAGACGCCGAAGCGCAGCTCGTAGCCGAACGTGGTGGCGACGATGATGCAGCACAGATCCAGCGTGACCAGGGCAATGCGGTACCGCACGGCCCAGAGCGGCTGCATGACAGCGGAGGCGGTGCGGAACTCACTCATGTGTGGCGCGGGCGGGCTCCCACTGCGACCGAGGTGACGCAGCGAGGACTCTGACCGCGATTCCCCCGATTCCTTCGCCGAACTACTCGTGATGCTCACGGTCAAGCTCCAAGCTCATCACGGGGCCCTCGAAGGGTCGAGCAGGTGGTCTGCCGGGCGGGGGTCCACAGCCTGATTGACAAGCACGTCGTCGGGGGAATGGTTGCACAGCCACGTCGTGCTGCGGAATCGGAGGCGAGGCCCGAATAGTGTGATTCTCGTGAGAGCCGGGAGATGCATCACGTCCGCAGGAGCCGGGCAGGTTCATCTCGCCGGGTAGGGTGGGGCATCGTATTCCCTGGGAGAGGCGACGACGTTGGAGCTGCGGGACTACCTGCGCGTACTGCGCAAGGGCTGGGCGGTCATCTTGGCCTTCGTCATCGTGGGCATCGGTCTGGGTGTTGGGCTGACTGTCACGACGACCAAGGTCTACAAGGCTTCGGCGCAGGTCTTCGTCTCCTCTTCGGCGGCGCTGACCACCCAGGAGGCGCAGTCCGGTAACAACTTCGCCCTGTCGCGCGTGCAGTCCTACATCAGCATCGCCACCGCGCCCGCAGTCACCGGGCCGGTCATCAAGGCCCTCGGACTGCACCTGACGAGTCAGCAGCTCGCTGACAAGATCTCGGCGGATGCGCCGGTGAACAAGGTCCTCATCAACCTGCACGTCAGCGATCACGATCCGGCCCGGGCGGCCCGGATCGCCAATGCCGTCGCGTCGCAGTTCGATGTCGTCGTCGAGGCCACCGAGCAGACGGGCACGAGCCCCTCCATCGTCAAGCTCTCGGTCATTCACCCGGCCACCGTGCCGTCGGCACCGATCTCGCCGGACAAGCTGCTGAACATCGGCCTCGGTCTGGTGCTCGGCCTGCTGATCGGTATCGGCTTCGCCGTGGGCCGCGAGGTGCTCGACACCACGGTCAAGGGCCCGCGCGACTTCGAAGAGCTCGGCGTGCCGATTCTCGGCAACGTGCCGCTGGACAAGCGGACGTCGAAGACCCCGATCGCGTTCCGCGGCGACCCGCACAGCGCCCGCTCGGAGGCCTACCGGCAGATCCGTACCAACCTTCAGTTCGTCGACGTCGACAACCCGCCCCGCATCATCGCCGTCACCAGCGCGATCCCGGGCGAGGGCAAGTCGACGAGCGCGATCAACCTGGCGGCGGCCCTGGCCGAGGCCGGCGCCCGCGTCTGCCTCATCGAGGCCGACCTGCGCCGCCCCTCGATCGCGCGCGTTCTCGGGCTGGTCGGGGACGTCGGCTTCACCACCGTCGTGATCGGCAAGGCTCCCGTGGAGACCGTGCTGCAGAACGCCGGGCGCAACCTGGCCGTGCTCACCTCTGGGCCGATCCCGCCCAACCCGAGCGAGCTGCTGTTGAGCAAGCACGCCAAACAGGTCATCTTCGACATCGCGGCGAAGGTCGACTTCACGATCATCGACACCCCGCCACTGCTGCCCGTCACCGACGGCGCGGAGATCGCAACGATCGCCGACGCGACGATTCTGGTGCACCGCGCCTCGAAGACGACGCGGGACCAGGTCTTCCGCTCGGTCGAGGCGCTGGCCAAGGTCGGGAAGAAGCCGGTCGGCGTCATCCTCAACATGGTCACTCGCACCGGTGGCCGCTACGACTACGAGTACGGCTACTACTACGAGGCCTACCGGCCCAACACCGACTCCAAGGGCAAGACCCGCAAGCCGGAGGACGGCCAGGGGCACTCCGAGGCCGGTCTCTACCCGACCGACGACGGCACCAGCGCCCCGGGCCTGCCCGTCACCCCGCCCCCGCCGCCGCCACCGGTCGAGGAGCTGGCCGGTCCCGACGCGCCGGAGAGCCAGGCGGCACGTGGTGGCCGTCGTCGCAAGCAGAAGGCGCGCCGCGGCGACCGCGACCCGGTGGATCAGGTCGTGCCGTCCAACCTGCCGCCGACGGCCGCCGGTGCCGGGCCGGGCGCCTACGCGTTGCCCCCACAGCAGCAGCACTCCACCCCGCCCCGCCAGCCGGGTACCGCAGGCAACCCGGCCAGCGGTGCACCCCTCGGCGGGCCGTTCGCCGGCAGCACGCTGCCCCCGGCGCAGAACCCCGGATTCGGCCCGGTGCCCGTGCCGGTCGTTACGCAGCAGACGACGCCGACGAACGGGGCCGAACCGCCGGCCGACAACCCGGTACCGCCGACGCCGCTCTGGTTCCGCAGCGACGGTCCGCAGTCCTAGCCGCGCAGCGTTTCTAGCTACACA
>JAOPUX010000066.1 GCA_025963285.1 Jatrophihabitans sp. | reverse complement strand
GGTCGAACGGATCAGGTCGAACGGATCAGGTCGAACGGATCAGGTCCGCGATCGAGTCGTCGTCGCAGCTGTCCCAGAACGCGCCGACCACGTCGCCGATCTGCCCGAAGGACGCCGCCTCGAAGAGGTGGTCCTGGTAGAGCGTGATGTCGTAGTCGGCGGTACCCATGGCCACCAGGTCGAGTGGCTCGATCCGCATGCCCCGGAACTCGGTGATCTCGCCGGGGCTGGAGAGGATTCCTGCTCCGTAGGCCTTGAGACCGTCGGTCTCGCGGACCACGCCGAACTCCAGGGTGAACCAGAAGACGCGCGAGACGAACTGCAGCGCCTGGTCGGTCTCGACGCGACGCGCGGCCCGTCCGGCCGCCTCGTACAGTGCCGCATACCCGTCGTCGGCCAGCGTCGAGCCGTGCCCCACGACCTCGTGCAGGACGTCCGGCTCCGGCGTGTACAGCGGCACCGAGTGGTGGCGGATGTACTGGGTGGCCCAGAAGCGCCGGTCTGCCAGCGCACCGTAGAACTCTCGCAGCGGCACGAGCCCGGCGGCCGGCTGGTAGCTGAAGCCGGTAAGCGTCACCAGGCGGTCGGTGACCTCGGCGAGCTGCGGGACGTGGTCGGCGGGCAGCCCGAGACGCGCCTTGCCGTCGAGGAACTGCCGGCAGGCGTAGGTCTCGTGTTTGGCCTCGAGCTCCTCGCAGACGGTGCGCCACACCTTGTGCTCGTCCTCGGTGTAGGGGGCGGTCGGCACCGGCTGGCCCGGCTGCCAGGCGGCGGCGAGGGTGGCCAGGGCGTCGCGCCGGCTGCGGTAGACCGGATCGGCGAAGCCGGGGTGGTCGTGGCCGAGCTGGACGGTGAGCGCGCCCGACGGGTCGGCGACGACCGGAGCGAAGTACTGGCCCTCTTCGAACATCTTCCGAGGCTAACTCCGATTCGCCCGAATGCAGCCCCGTGGACTGCCACGGCTGCTGGTTACCGCGAACGGGTTCGCGAGTCGTTGCGCCGATCGGCGCCGCTCAGGCCAGGACGAGCGCGATCACCAGGGTGGAGCAGGCGGCGAGTACGGCGATCGGCGCCATCTGCTCGCGCACCAGGTAGGCCCGGAGCGCGAGGCCGACCGGTACGACGACGAGGTAGGGCAGCCCGGCGGTGGCCGCGGCGATCATGAACGCGAGTGCGGCCACCATGGTGGCCACCGAGAACGGGCTGGCCCGCACGATCGGGGCCAGCCCCAGCTCCTCGGGTGCGACGGCGACGGCCGGCTGGGCCACGTGAGTTGCCGGGGCGGGCTGGGCTCCCTGAAAGGTCGGGGCCTGCTCTGCCGGCCGGGATGCCACGCGCACCGGCATCGGCCGGGGTCGAGGACGCGGTGTGGCCGGGCCCGGTTCGCCACCCGGAGGCCCGGGCAGCGGCGCGCTGCGAGCCTCCGGAGGTGCAGCGTGGATCTCCTCGTCCCGGCCGGGGTACTTGGTGAGGCGGGTCCACGCGTGGCCGTCCCACATGCGTAGCAGGCCGGTGCCTTCGGGGTCGGGGAACCAGCCGTGGGCCGGCGCGGTCTCGGTACGTGCCATGGTGGCCTCCGTCCGTCAGCCGTCCTGCTCGGTGGGCCGGATGAGCATCTCGTTGATCGCCACCCGTCGCGGACGGGTCACCACGTAGCCGATCGCGTCGGCGATGTCCTCGGCCTCCATCCGCTCCATCCCGGCGAAGCGGGTACCGAGCTGTTCGAGCACCGGCGGACGGTTGTGGCCGGCGAGCTCGGTGGCGACGGCGCCCGGCTCGATGAGGCTGACGCGCACGTGCCGCTTGGTGACCTCCTGGCGCAGTGACTCGCCGAAGGCGCCGATGCCGTGCTTGGTGAGGTTGTAGACGCCGCTGCCGACGCGAGGGACGCGCCCCGCGACACTGCTGATCAGCACCAGGTCAGCGACGTGGCGCGGTTCGGTGGCGGCGGCGGCCAGCAGGTGGGGGAGGGCGGCGTGCGAGGTGTAGAGCAGGCCGAGGACGTTGAGGTCGACCATGCGCTGCCACTCCTCGATGGGGGCGTCCTCGATCGGACCGAGCAGCATCACGCCGGCGTTCGCGATCACGGTGTCGAGCCGGCCGAAGTGCGCCACCGTCGCCTCGACCGCGGCGCGTGCCGCGGCCTCGTCGGTGACGTCGGTCTCCAGCACGAGTGCCTCGCCACCCGCGGCTGCGACGCGAGCGGCGAGGTCGTCGAGACGGTCCTTCCGGCGAGCGGCGATGGCCACCTGCGCCCCATGCGAGGCCAGTTCGAGGGCCGTCGCCTCGCCGATCCCGCTGCTTGCGCCGGTGACCAGGGCGACGGTTCCGTTCAATCGAGTGCTCATGCCGCCATCCTGCCCCGCCTGCGGGGAATGCTCACCTCGGCGAGACCACTCCTGCCGCAAGGGCCACCTCGCGATAGGCCGCGGAGAGGTCGGCCAGCGACGAGTGCGCGTTCAGCCCGCTCGGATTCGGCACCACCCAGAGCTCAGCTCCGCCGAGGGTCTCGGGTTGGTGGCCCACCACAGCCTTCGGTCGGCCGAAGGCGCTCCGATACGCCGTGATGCCGAGCAGCGCCACCACCCGCGGCCGCAGCCCGGCCACCCGGGCCTCCAGTTCGGCCGCTCCGGCGAGGAGTTCAGCCCGGCTCAGCTCGTCGGCCCGTGCGGTGGCGACCGGCACGAGGTTGGTGATCCCGATCCCGCGCTCGACCAGCAGGGCGGCGTCCTCGGCGCGCATGCCGGCCGAGGCGTCGATGACCCGGTCGAGGATGCCCGCGCCGAAGAGTGCCGGGTAGAAGCGATTGCCGCGGCGGCCGAAGTGGGCCTGCATCGCCACCGTGAGCAGGCCCGGGTTGATGCCGACGAAGAGCAGCCGGGTCGCCGGGCCGAGCAGGTCGGGCAGCGTGCGGCCGCGATACTCCTGCAGCTGGGCGTGGGTCAGCCCCATTAGCGCAGCCGGGCGAGGGCCAGATAGAGCGGGTCGTCGCGGTCGCGACGGCCCACCGGACCCACCGCGGTGCCGAGCGACCCAGGCGTCTCGCTGTGCGTCCACTCGCGCACTGCCCACCGCTCGCTGACCGCCCAGCGCCCGTCACGGCGGGTCAGGTGATCGACGTAGCGAAAGCCGGTGGTGAAGTTGCCCTGGCGATGCTCGGACCAGTGCACGGCCTGCCCGTAGGTCTCGGCCACCGCCTGGTCGCCGTCGAGGTCGACGAGGTGGTTGGCGAGCAAGTGCATGGTGCCGCCCAGGCGCCGCAACCCGGGCTCCACCCACGTGAGGAAGTCATCGATGCCGCCGTCGAAGCCGGTGTGGTGGTCGATGCCGTCAGGGTGATAGGTCGAGCGCACCAGGTCCATGTCCAGGCGATCGATACCGCGGCAGTAGCGCAGCACGACCTCGTGGATGGCCTGCCGGTCGTCGTACTCCGCTCCGCTCACCACTGCAGCACGGGGTTCTCGGCCAGGCTGAGCAGCACGCCCAGCGCAGGACGGTCGGCGGCGGGGCCGTCGGTACCGACCGTCACCGACCACCCGTTGATGGCCGTCGCGTTCGTCGCCAGGATCGAGCGCATGCCGTCGGGTCCCGAGTCGATCTCTTGCACCGGATAGGGCGCCTTGGGCAGACCGGACGGCGGTGCGACGACCTGGACGACGAGGACGGTGCCGGCGGGATCCGCGGCGCGCACGGTGAGGCTGCAGAGCGCGGTGTACTGGTCGAGCGTGCGGGCGACGTCGAGCAGGGTGTAGCCCATGAGCGCCGAACGCACCGCGGCGACGGTCGTCGCGGATGGCGAGGTGCTCATCCGCACGAGGGGGCAGGCGCCTTGCGCCGAGCCGGAGCGCACGAGATCGCCGGAGTGATGGGCGGTGCCGGCCAGCGAGCGGATGAGCTCCAGCTGCTGGTCGGGGCGTGGCTGCGCGGCGCCCGCGACGGCCACGGGCTTGGACGTGCCGTGCCCGCTGATCGGATCTGTCGGGTGAGGCACGCTCAGCAGTACCGCCACCGCCACGAGCACGGCCGCGCCCAGCCCGATACCGCGGCCGCGCGGCACCGGCTCAGGCTCGGGCAGCTCCGGATCGTCCGACCCAATCCATTCGATCTCACCCACCATGACTCCACTCTGCGCTCCGGGCGTCCCGGGGGAAAGGTTGGGGTCGCGCTGCCGCGCACCCGCCCGGGCTCCTCACCCCGATACCGACCACCCCGATACCGGCCACCCGATACCGGCCACCCCGATACCGGCCACCCCGATGCCGGCCGATACCCCGATGCCGGCCGATACGCTCATGTCGCAGAGCGATGGATCGAGGGAAGCGGGTCGGCATGGCTGGCAAGAAGGCTGGCAGGGCAGAGCTGACGGGCAAGGCGGCCGCGCTGCTCGAGGCCCAGGTCGAGTACCTGCTCGCCGAGCTCAGCGGTGAGCGGCTGGTGGAGCTGCTCGAGCGCGACGTCCTCGACCTGCTCGACATCGCCGACGCGCTGGTGCTGGCCGAGGTCGTGGATGTCGAGCAGGTGAAGCGGACGGCCCACACCCTGGTCGAGCGCATCGGTGGCAGCTCGGCCGTCGAGACGATGGTCACCGCGCTCAGCGATGCCCTCTACGACCTCGGCGCCAGCGACGAGTACGACCTGGCCGACGTCGTCGACCGGGCTGCCGTCAGCGCGCTCATCGCACGGCTGCTCGGCATGCGCACCCTGCATGACCGCGCGATGGAGCGGATGACCGAGAGCCCGCTGGCGGCCACGATCGCCACCAAGTTCGTGGGGCAGATCGTCGCCGACTTCGTGGCGCAGAACCGGCAGAGCGCCGAGAAGATCCCCGGTGCGGCGTCGCTCTTCTCCCTCGGGCAGAGCGTGGCGTCGCGCGCCAAGAGCGTCTCGGACCGGGCGCTGGGCGGATTCGTCGATGGCGCCACCGAGCGGGGCGCGCAGATGGCGCTCAAACGCACCAACAACGCCATCCGCGAGCTGCTGCGCGACCCGCAGATGCACGCGGCCGCGATGGAGCTCTGGGACCTCCACGCCGACGAGCCGGTCAGCGGGCTGCGCACCTATCTGAGCAAGAAGGAGCTGCGCGAGCTCGCGTTGCTGATCCACGCACTGGTCATCTCCGGCCGCGACGGGGACTACGCCCACGAAGTGCTCGACGCTGGCATCGACGCCTTCTTCGCCGAATACGGCGGCTACAGCCTCGCCGCGCTGCTGCCCGAACTCGGGCTCACGCCCGACCAACTGACCGCTGACCTGCAGGCCTTCGCTCCTCCGATCGTCGGCGCGGCGCTCGCCACCGGGAAGCTCGAAGCACTGCTGCGGTCGAGGCTGGAGCCGTTCTTCGCCTCGCCGGCCGTCGCCGCGATCGTCGGGGAGTAGCGGATGGACGCCGCGCGCAACGTTCTGGGTGAGGAGCTGCAGCCGTGCGGCAGCGAGCCGCTGACCGGCTTTTACCGCGACGGCTGCTGCAACACCGCGCCCGAGGATCTGGGTAGCCACACCGTCTGCGCGGTGGCCACTGTTGAGTTCCTCGAGCACCAGCGGCGCGTCGGCAACGATCTCAGCACGCCGCTGCCGATGTACCAGTTTCCCGGACTGCAGCCCGGGGACCGCTGGTGCGTGGTGGCGGCGCGCTTCCTGCAGGCACACCAGGACGGGGTGGCGCCGCCGGTGGTGCTGGCCGCAACGCACGAGAGGGCGATGGACGTGGTGCCTCTCGAGGTACTGAGGCGGTACGCCGTGGACGTGCCGAGCGACCCCAGTTCGCTGCTCTGACCGGCAGCTCGATTTCCGGTTACCGTCGGGACCATGACGGAGCCGACGCAGATCAAGGTCAACGTAAACCTCCCGCCGGAGCTTGAAGCGGGCGTCTTTGCCAGCTTCGCCACCATCTGGCGGGACAACGATGGCTTCGTGCTGGACTTCGCAGTCACCACCGCGCCGGGCATCCCGAGCGTCGACGAGACGGGTGAGGGCTTCGTCGGGGTTCAGGCACGGGTGGTGAGCCGGGTGCGCATCCCGGCGGGGCAGGCGTGGGAGTTCATGCGTGCCCTGAACAGCCAGCTGGGTGCCTGGGAGGCCGAGCACGGCAAGCCGCCGACCGCCGAGTGAGGCGCTCGACCGTGCTCACCCCCGCACTGATCGCCTGACGGGCTCTGCCGCATCAGTCCCCGGCGGTCGCTGCCGCAATCACCCTGGTGAGCACGGCGTGCATGTGCTCGAGGTCTGAGATCGGCAGCCCCAGCTTCGCGACGATCCGTGCGGGGATCTTCTCGGCCTCGGCGCGCAGCGCCCGCCCGGCTGTGGTGAGGGTGACCGCCAGCAGCCGCTCGTCGCCGGAGTCGCGGGCGCGGGTGACGTAACCGGCGGTCTCCAGTCGCTTGACGAGTGGCGAGAGGGTGCCCGGGTCGAGCTGCAGCGCCTCGGCGAGGTTGCGCAGCGAGCGCGGGTCCTCCTCCCACAGGGCCAGCATCACCAAGTACTGGGGGTGGGTCAGCCCCATCGGCTCCAGCACCGGTCGGTAAAGCGCGATGACGCTGCGGGAGGCCACGGCCAGGGCGAAGCAGACCTGACGTTCTAGGGCGAGCGGGTCCGGTGCGCTTCGGGTCGTCATGTGACGAGCGTACCAATAGTTAGTACACCAAGGATTGGGGTACAGTGTGGGTATGAGCAATCGCCCGACCGTGCTGCAGTGGCTCCGCTACGTCTTCACTGGTCGTGTGCCGGCGCATCTGCGGGAGTGGGTGCTGCTCGACACCACCGGCCGTACCTGGCTGCTGCGCCACATCGCCCGCTTCCTGTTGCAGCTCTCCCCGGTGGCCGTAGCTGTGCTGCTCCTGCTGCCGGCACCGATCGGCATCCGGATCGGCTGCGTGTTCGCCGGCATCGCGGCGTCGGTCTGCTTCTCCTTCGGCTACGTCGTCGAGATGGCCGAGCACCGGTTGGAGAACGCCGGTTATCCGCGGGGGCTGGCCGAGGTAACCCGCGAGCGGCGGGCGCAGGACGCCCAGCGGAGCTCGGCCGCCCGTCGTCGGGAGCGGGCAGCGGCCCGGCTGGCCCGGCGCTGAGGCCGCCCTTCACAGGGCCTCCTGAGGCATGGGCACGGCCCCGTGCGGCATCATCGAGCAGATGCGTCGACTGAAGCTCTGGGCGATCATCGCCGCCGCTGCGCTCGTTGCTGGGTCGCTCTTCATCGCGCTCGCCCACCACGCTGCGAAGCGGCGGGAGTTGATGCGGGGCGTCACGACCACGAGCATTCCGGTCAGCGGTGGGGTGCACCTCGCGGCCGAGGTGGTCACGCCACAGACCTCGGGGCGCCACCCGCTCGTGGTGATGCCGACCAGCTGGGGCGCGGAGGAGACGCAGTACGAGTACGTCGCCAGGCTCTTCGCCGACGCGGGTTTCCAGGTCGTGGCCTACACCCAGCGGGGCTTCACTAATTCTGGCGGCGTCATCGACTTCGCCGGTCCGGTCACGGTGGCCGACGCGAGCACCGTCATCGACTGGGCGCTCAAGCACACCGATGCCGACCCGGACGAGATCGGGATGCTGGGCGACTCCTACGGCGCGGGCGTCTCGCTGCTGGCCGCCGAGCGGGATCCGCGGATCAAGGCCGTCACCGCGCTGAGCACGTGGACGGACTGGGGCTACTCGTTCGCACCGAACGACACCGTCAGCGTGCAGGCGCTGCATGTGTTGATGACCGTGGGTGCGAGCAAGGGCCGTCTCGGGCCCGACCTGACCAGGCTCAACGCCGTCTACGCCACCGACCCGTCTGCCGCCGTGACGCTGATCGACCAGCTCGCCGCGACGCGGTCGCCGATCGACGGTGTGGCGGCCCTGAACAAGAACAAGACGGCCGTCTTGCTGGCCAACGGGGAGCAGGACTCGATCTTCGCCCCCCAGCAGTTGGTGACCTTCTACGACAAGCTCACCGGCCCGCGACGGCTACAGCTTGCCGTGGGCGACCACACCCAGGCGGAGTTGCAGGGCTTCCTGGGCAAGAAGGTCGGGCCGGTCGCCGACGCGCTCGAATGGATGAGCCACTACCTACTGGGCACCGCAAACGGCATCGACACCGCCGCGCCGATCCAGCTGGAGGACGCCGCGACCCTGACCACGCACTCGTACCAGAGCTGGCCGGCGGCGGACTCCACGCGAGACCTGCCGCTACCCGACGGCGCGGTCAATGCCGGGCACGTGCCCGGCCGGTGGACGTCGCTGATCGCGACCGGCATCGACACCCAGGCGCACACCGCACCCGAGACGGTGAACCTCACCGCCCCGTACCGCTTCGCCACCGCGAACGTCGCAGGCATCCCGACCACCTCCGGGCTGCGCTGGTCGAGCCCGGAGGTGACGGCGCCTCAGACCATCTCAGGAACGCCGAAGCTGACCATGAGCGTCGCCTCCACCGGCGCGAGCGCGACCTTCTTCGCCTACCTCTACGACGTCTCGGGCACCGGGCTGGGCACGCTGATGTCGACGACTCCGGAGACGATCACCGGCCTGGCGTCGGGCACGCCGCGCAGCGTCTCCCTCGACCTCACCCCGGTCGCGTGGACGCTCGCCGCGGGGCATCACCTGGCACTCGTCGTCGACACGGTGGACGCACGCTGGAGTACACGCAACGCCGCCGGCACGACCCTGGCGTTCAGTTCGCCCGCGGCGCTCAGCCTGCCCGAACCCAGCTAGTGGGCCGGGGCCGGCCTCCGAACCGCTATCCGGTGATGGCCGGGCGCTCCAGGTAGGAGGCCCCCGGCTCGGCGAAGCCGAGCTTGCGGTACAGGCCGTGCGCGTCGGCCGTGTGCAGCATCCAGCGGAACCCCGCCCCTGGGCCGGCCTCGATCAGCTCGCGCAGCATCGCCAGCCCCAGGCCGGTGCCGCGGTGGGCCTCGAGGACGTAGACGTCGGCGAGGTAGGCGGTGGCGTAGCCGTCGGAGATCGCCCGGCAGCAGCCGACGAGCGCACCGCCGGCGGTGTAGGCGCCCACCACCCGCCACGCGGCGTCGAACTGCCCGTCGACGTCCGCTCGGCTGCGCCAGCGCCCCCAGTACGCGCTCGTGCTGAGGAAGTCCCAGACGGCGTCGCGGTCGATCCGGGCGGGGTCGTCGTCGAGTTGGTAGGAGCCGTAGGTCTGCACGTAGTGATCCTCGTCAGCACGGCAACTCCGTTACCCGGCAGGCCGTTCGCGAGGTGCGCCGCGCGATATGGTCCGGCCGAGGCGAGGAGGTGTGTGATGCGGGTGTGGTTCAACCGCACGTTCGCCACCACCTGGCACGCGATCACGATGATCCGCGCGAACGCCGACGGGCGCTCCGTAGAGGTGATCGCCACACACACCGACCCCACCTCGCCAGTGCTGGCCGCCGCGGATGTCGCGCTGCCCGAGCCGTGGCACGGCGATGACGACTACCTCGAGTGGGCACTGCGCTTTGCCGCCGAGCACCGCGTCGAGGTGTTCGTACCGCGCGAGCGGATGGCGCTGCTGGCCACGGCGCGGGCCGACTTCGCCGCCGTCGGCACCGTGCTGGCCTGTCCCGACGCCGACACCGTCCGGCTCTTCGAGGACAAGGCGGCGGCCTACGTGGCGGCGGCCAGGCTCGGGCTGCTCGTACCGCCGCACGCAGTGGTAGGCGACGCCGCTGGGCTCCGCGCCGCCTACGACGAATTCGCGGCGCTCGGCGGCCAGGTCTGCATGAAACCGGTGAGCGGTGTGGGTGGCGAGGGGTACCGCCGCCTAGCTGACCGGCCCCCGCTGGCGTCGGACTTCACCGGCGAGCTTCGCTCGGTGGTGCGCGTCGCCGACGTCTGCGCGGCCTGGGCGGAGCAGGGCCCTCCCGCGCCCATGCTCGTGATGCCCTTCCTCGACGGTGACGAGGTGAGCGTGGACGTGCTCGCCGAGCCGGACGGCAGCCTGCTCGCGGCCATCGGTCGCCTGCACGCGGGCGGTCGGCGGCGGGTGATCGTCGACGACCTCCAGGCGCGCGAGGTGGCTGAGGTGCTGACCCGCGCACACCGCATCGGGCACCTCTCCAACACTCAGGTGCGCTACTGGCGGGGGCCGGCCGACGATATCGCCCGGCCGTACCTGCTCGAGGTGAACACCCGGGCTGCGGGCGGGCTCTTCCAGACCTCGCTGGCTGGCGTGAACCTGCCGTGGCTGGCATTGAAGGTGGCGCTCGGCGAGCCGGTGGAGCCGGTCGTCGCCAAGTTCGGCGCCGCCTACACCCAGCTCGCGGCCGCAGTGGAGCTCGGCACTGGCCTTGCCGGTCCGGATAGGCTCGCCACGGCGCGGGACAGGCCCGCCGTGGAGGAGAGGGCACACCGATGAGCATCAGCCTGGTCAAGGGCGGCAACATCTCGCTGACCAAGGAGGCACCCGGTCTGGCCGCCGTTGTGGTCGGCCTCGGTTGGGACGCCCGCACCACCACGGGCACGGACTTCGACCTCGACGCCAGCGCCATCGGCTGCAATGCCGCAGGGCAGGTCGCGAGCCCGGCGCACTTCGTCTTCTTCAACAACCTGACGAGCCCGGACGGCGCGATCAAGCACACCGGCGACAACCTCACCGGGGCCGGCGACGGTGACGACGAGCAGATCATCCTGAACCTCGCCGCCATGCCTGCCGAGATCGACAAGGTGGTCTTCCCCGTCTCGATCTACGACGGCGAGACCCGCGGCCAGTCCTTTGGTCAGGTCCGCAACGCCTTCATCCGCGTGGTGAATCAGGCCGACAACACCGAGATAGCCCGCTACGACCTCAGCGAGGACGCCTCCACCGAGACCGCGATGGTCTTCGGCGAGGTCTACCGCAACGGCGGCGACTGGAAGTTCCGCGCAGTGGGCCAGGGCTACAGCTCGGGCTTGGCCGGCATCGCGCGCGACTTCGGCGTGCCGCTCTAACATCCTCACAGCAGCTACCCAGCCCGTAACTGGGAACTGCCGGTGCCCGTCGGTCGTCCACTCACTAGGGTCGGTCGTGTCATGCGACGGCCTGTTCGGTGATCGTCGCGAGCTACGCGGCAGATGGGGGATGACATGGGTGTCAGCCTGAGCAAGGGTGGCAACGTCTCGCTGAGCAAGGAGGCGCCGGGTCTGGCCGCCGTGCTCGTCGGGCTCGGCTGGGACGCGCGTACCACGAGTGGCGCCGATTTCGACCTCGACGCCAGCGCGCTGATGGTCGACGCGGGCGGCAAGATCCTCGGCGACTCCTACTTCGTCTTCTTCAACAACCTGACGAGCCCGGACGGATCGGTCGAGCACACCGGCGACAACCTCACCGGTGACGGCGACGGCGACGACGAGGTCATCAAGGTGAACCTCGCCGCGGTGCCGGCGGAGGTCGACAAGATCGTGGTGGCCGTGTCGATCTATGACGCAGAGTCGCGGAGCCAGTCCTTCGGGCAGGTGCGCAATGCCTACATCCGCGTGGTGAACCAGGCCGACAGCGCCGAGATCGCTCGCTACGACCTCTCCGAGGACGCCTCCACCGAGACCGCGATGATCTTCGGCGAGATCTACCGCAACTCCGGCGAGTGGAAGTTCCGCGCAGTGGGCCAGGGCTACAGCTCCGGGCTGGCCGGCATCGCGCGCGACTACGGCGTCAACGTCGGCTAGTTGATGTTCCTCAAGACTTTCGGCGGCTCCCTCGCCGTCGCTGTTGTCGGCCTGGTCCTCGGCTTCCTCTACGGGGGCGGTCAGGGTCTGGCACTGGCCGCGATCCTCGCCGTCCTGGAGGTGTCGCTCTCCTTCGACAACGCGGTGGTCAACGCCACCGTGCTGGTGCGGTTCAACCCGTTCTGGCAGCGGCTCTTCCTGACCCTCGGTGTCGCCATCGCCGTCTTCGGCATGCGGCTCATCTTCCCGCTGCTGATCGTGGGGATCACGGCCAAGCTGAGCCCGGTCGAGGCGGTGCGGCTGGCCCTGAAGAAGGGCGACGCCGACAAGCACGGTACCTACGGCTACCTGCTGCACCAGGCCCATCCGGCCATCGCGGCCTTCGGCGGGATGTTCCTGCTGATGCTCTTCCTGAACTTCGTCTTCGAAGAGCGGGAGATCACCTGGCTGACGTGGCTGGAGAAGCCGCTGGCCAAGATCGGCAAGCTCGACCAGCTCTCGGTGGTCATCGCGCTCGGCGTCCTGGCGATCTCGGCCTACTCCCTCGGCGAGAGCGCCGACACCCACACCCACGACCGCATCTCCACGGTGCTCGTGGCGGGCGTGCTGGGCATCGCGTCCTACCTGCTCGTCAACGGCCTGGGGGAGTTCTTCGACACCGATGACGACGAGGACGACGACGAGAGCGAACTCGACGCGAAGCTGGCCAAGAACAGCACCAGGCACGTCGTCGGACGGGCCGCGTTCTTCCTCTTCCTGTACCTAGAGGTGCTCGACGCATCATTCAGCTTCGACGGCGTCGTCGGCGCCTTCGCCATCACCCCCGATCCGATCATCATTGCGATCGGCCTGGGCATCGGCGCCATGTTCATCCGCTCGCTCACCGTCTACCTCGTGAAGAAGGGGACGCTCAGCGAGTACGTCTACCTCGAGCACGGGGCGCTCTGGGCGATCGGTGCGCTGGCCGTCATCCTGCTCATCACCATCGAGTACGAGGTGCCCGAGGTCGTCACCGGCCTCGTCGGGGTCGGTTTCATCGGCGCCGCCCTCATCTCCTCTGTCGTACGCAACCGGCGTGCTGGGGAACCAGTCACCGCCT
>JAOPUX010000047.1 GCA_025963285.1 Jatrophihabitans sp. | reverse complement strand
CAACGAGATCCTCGACGAGGTGCTCCTCGACCTGCCGGTGCGCGAACTGCGAACCCGCGCGGTCTGGTACTCGATCGAGCAGGAGAGCCTCGACGCCGCCGGCCTCGAGCAGCCGGCGGTGCCCGGGGCCGCCCACGCCGCCGAGCACGCTGCGATCGGGCTGCTGCCGCTCTTCGCCACCTGCGACCGGTGGGACATCGGGGGGGTCTCGACCGCGCTGCACCCCGACCCCGGCATGCCCACCGTCTTCGTCTACGACGGGCATGCCGGCGGCGCCGGCTTCGCCGAGCGCGGGCACGCCACCCTGCCCACCTGGCTGCGCGCGACGCGTACGGCGATCGCCGCCTGCGAGTGCCTCAGCGGCTGCCCGTCGTGCGTGCAATCGCCGAAGTGCGGCAACGGCAACGACCCGCTCGACAAGCAGGGGGCGGTGCAGCTGCTCGACCTGGTGCTGCGACACGTCGACCGGTAACCGCCCAGCCCGCGCCCGCGCCGTGGTGTCGACCGCGCCGACGATGGGCAGCCGAGCCCGCAGGGTGACCCGCACCGTCACGGTGCCGGTGCGGCCCGCCGCGTCGAGTTCGGGCACGCAGCCGGTGAGCCGGGCCCCGTTCGCCTCGGCGATCGTGGCTGCCGCCGAGCAGCCCGTGGCGTCGATCCCGATCCGTCCGGCGGCGGCAAGGGCGGCGAGGTCGGCGGCTGCCTCGGCCCGGTGCCGCGCCAGCACCCCCAGGCCGTAGAGGGTGACGAGGTAGCCGAACGCCACGAGCGCCAGCCCGGCAGCCAGCGTCCAGACGGTGGCCGAGCCGGAATCGCGGCTCATGGCGGCTCCCGCGCCGCAACGGCGCGTCCGACCACCGTGACCGACGGCAGCCACGAGGCCAGCAGCCGGGCGTGGGCCGTGACCACAGCCACCACCTGGTCCCCGCTGATGCGCAGGCTCAGGGAGGCGCCGGGCAGCTCACCGGCGGCCACCCGCCGGGCCGCGGCAGTGTCGCCCCGTGCGGCCAGGCGTGCCGCCTCGCTGGCCGCGTCGGCCGCACGGACCCGGACGTCAGCGACCGAGACCGCGCTCAGCGCCACTGCCAGCAGCAGCACGAGCACCGGCAAGCAGGCCGCCAGCTCCGCGGTGACCATGCCGCGGTCACGAGATGGCATGCAGCGCCGAGTGGATGATCGAGGTGAGCATCGAGGCCACCGCGTCGCTCCGCACGATCTTGTAGAGCACGGCCGCGAAGGCCACCGCCGCCACCGTGCCGACGGCATATTCCGCAGTGGTCATGCCCGCGTCGTCGGTCGTCGTGAAGCGTCGCCGAAGTCGTCTAACTAGCTGTAGAGCAGTCATGCCCCCACCCAAGCCCGCAGACCGGCTGAGCGGCGCCCGCTGCGCCCGGCTGTGGACAACCCAGCAGCCTGTGGACAGCTGCCACCCAGCGCCCGCTGTTACGTTCGAGGGATGTGGCGGCCGGACCTCGCGCGGGCCGGCCGAAGGGCCAGCGCCTGGCTCCGGCGCCCGAGTCTGCGACACCTGAGCCTGCGACACCTGAGCCTGCGACACCTGAGCCTGCGCCGGCCCGTGCTGCGCCGGCCCGTGCTGCGCCGCCCGGGCGACGGCTGGCCCACGATCGTCGCCACGCTGCTCGGGCTGGCCGCGCTCGCCGTCGCGCTGCTCGGGCTGCTGGCCCACGAGCTCTCCACCGAGTGGCAGCCGCTCGTGATCGCCGCGGCCCTGGCGCACACCCTCATGTTCGGTGCCCCGATTGCGGTCGTCCTGCTGGCCCTTGCCCGCCGCCCGACCGCCGCGCTCGCCGTCGTCGCCCTGGTGCTCGTCGCGGTCATCGAGGTGCCCCAGCACATCAGCGACACGAGGACGGCTAGCGGGCCACGCCTCACTGCGCTGCAGGCGAACCTGCGGCTCGGGTCGGCCGACCCCGCCGCCCTGGTGGCGAACGTCCGCGCGCACGACGTGGATGTCCTGACCACCGAGGAGATCACTGGCGCGGAGCGGGATCGGCTCGTCACCGCCGGCCTGGCCGCACAGCTGCCCTACGACTTCGACGGCACGGCCGCCGGAGCCGGCGGGGTGATGATCTGGAGCCGCTACCCGCTCAGCGAGAAGGTCGTCCATCACGGCTTCCAGCTCGGGGTGCTCTCGGCCACGGTGACGATCGGCGCGCAGCGGTTCACGATCGTCGTCGCGCACATGGCCTCGCCCTATCCGTACCCGGCCGACGGCTGGGCCGGCGAGTTGGCGAAGCTACGCAAGATCATGGCCGGGCTGGCCACTCGCGACGTCGTCGTGGGCGGCGACTTCAACGCCACCGTCGACAACGCGCAGCTCCGATCGCTGCTCACTGGCGGCTATCGGGACGCCGCCGAGAGCTCCGGTGCGGGCTACCTGGCGACCTATCCGGCCGATACCTGGTACCCGCCGCTGATCGGAATCGACCACCTGCTGCTGCGTCACGTCGACGCCTCGGCCGTCTCGACGGTGGCTCTGCCGGGCTCCGACCACCGCGGGCTGCTCGTACACCTCCGGATCGCCGACTGACCCTGGCGACGCACCCGAGGACCAAACTGTGGCGAGCGCCTCACCTGGGAATTCGAGAGGTAGAACGACGCCGTAATGATGGGGTACGTCCTGATGTTCGATGCGTGTACTGTGCGTCGTTCCACCGGCCGCCGAACAATTCGACCGAAGGCTGGAACTGTCGACTTGCTGACCTAGCCAACTCTGTTTGACTGAATCTGCGGAGCCGCCAAACCGGCGTTCCAGCCGCATCGGAGCCAGTACAGAGGACGGCCAACATGATCGGATCACGTCCGATCATGCGCCATGCCTGGGGATCGCGCAGTACGCGCGCGAGCCTGCCGGGCAGCAGAGCGAGCGACTCCGAGGTTCGAGGACGTGCCCGCCCGGGCCTGCTCCAGGTCGTCACCTCCGCCGTCCGCCCGACGATGATCGGCACGCTCGTCTTCATCGCCGGCATGGCGGTGATCCTGGTCTGGTTCGTGGCCTTCTCCCGCCCCGGCCTCGCCGCGGCCCGACACGGCAGCCAGGCGCTGAGCGCCGGCGAGCTCGCGATGACCGACGAGCAGGACGCGCTCCGCGGCTACCTCGCCTCAGGCGATGCCGCGTTCCTGCAGGCCGACCGGACCGCCGAGGCGCGCGCCGCCACGGCCGCGACGGCCACGCTGAAGGCCTTCAAGAACCGTGACCCGCAGGTGAGCACCGCCTTCGCGCAGGCCTGGACCGCCGCGCAGGCGTGGGAGGACAAGTGGGCCGACAACGTCGAGAACGGCACCTGGCGCGCCGCGGCTGACATCAGCGGCGACGGCACCGTCGATACCCAGGAGCAGGCCGCGTTCCTGGCCAAGGACGTCACCCTCTTCGATCGCTATCGCTCGGCCGAGGCCAAGGTGCAGCAGGCTGCCCGGAGCTCGGAGAGCTCGACGATGACCGCGCAGACCACCGCGCTGGTCGCGGTGGCCATCGCTGCGATGCTGCTGGGGATCGCCAACGCGACCACGCTCTTCCTGGGCCGGCGGCGGCTGCACCGGCTGGTGGTCGCCCCGATCGAATCCCTGAGCCGGGAGGCCGACCGGGTCGCCTCCGGCGACCAACGGCCGATAGCCACCGGCGGCGACGTGCCCGTGTACGAGGTCGCCCAGCTGCGGACGAGCCTGCAGGGCATGACCTCGTCCCTGGTCACGGATCGGGCCGCCGCCACCCAGCGCGGCGACGAACTGCTCGAGCGCACCGCCCGGCTGCAGCAGGTACTCGACTTCTCCCGCCAGCTCTCGGCGTCGCTGTCGCTGACCCACGTCGTCACCAACCTCACCCGGGCCATGCGACAGGTGGCCGGGGCCGACAGCGTCACGGTCTGGCTGCAGAACTGGGACGACCGCTCACTGGCCAGCTTCAACCCGGCACACCCCGAGTCGTCGGAGACGATCGAGATCGGAGCGGGCGCAGTGGGCCGTGCCGCGCAGTACGCCCGCACCATGCCGCTGGCGGGCAGTTCGGCACACGCGGAATCGACCGGCGCGGCGATCCCACTCGTGATCGGCGGCCGAGTGGTCGGCGTGGTCGCGGCGGTACCCAGCGCTGGCAACGAGCTCGACATGGAGATGGTCGACGCCCTCGCGCTGCAGGGCGCCGCCGCGATCCAGGCCGCCCGGACGCACTCCGAGGCGCAGGAACTCTCGCGCCGCGATCCCCTGACCAACCTCGCCAACCGCCGCCAGCTGACCGTCGACCTCGCTGCCGAGCTCGAGCGGGCAGTGCGTTTCGGGCATCCGCTGTCGTTCGTCATGATCGACATGGACCACTTCAAGCGACTCAACGACACCTACGGTCACCAGCGCGGCGACCAGGTTCTCCGTGAGGTCGCCGACACGATCACCCGCGAGATCCGGGCGATCGACGGCGCCTACCGCTACGGCGGCGAGGAGCTTGCCCTGCTGCTGCGCGAAGCCTCCGGGGCGGACGCGGTACGCACCGTCGAGCGGATCCGGGCCGGCATCGCGACGCGCTTCCCTTGGGCCAGCCAGTCACCGGTGACCCTCTCGGCCGGGGTCGCCGAGCTCGACCCCGCCGGTCTGAGCGCGGCAGCCCTCGTCTCGGCGGCCGACCAGGCGCTATATGCCGCAAAGCGGGCAGGCCGCAACCGGGTGCGGCTCCACGTCGTTGAACAGACAGGCCAGCGCGCAGGGTGAACTCCAAGCCACGCCCAACACGCGTCGAAAGCGGCGAGTGAAGATGAATCCGTACGCAGCGGTGCACACCAAACACTGCTGGCGGTACCCACATATCTACGACGAACACACGAGGGGCTAGTCATGCGATACAAGTCGACCACCAACCCGCCTGGGGCTGCACAGCAGGCCGCGGCCGTCGACCCCACGCCCGACCGTGCCCCGGCAGAGGCAGCAGCCCCGGCGGCGGAGCCGGTGCCGACGCTGCAGGAGTCGGGGCAGGCCGAGACCACTCCGGCCTCGGCAGCGCCCGCCGCGGCCGATACGCAGGCGTGGGCCTCGACCTTCCCGCACGTCGAGATCGACGAGCTGATGAACCGTCTGTCCGCTGCCGACTCGGCCACACCTGGCGAGACGACGGCGCTGCTCGGCGCGATCATCGACGAGGCGCGCAGGCTGCGCTCCACCGTGGTCCGGCTGACCTCGGAGAAGCTCTCCGCCGCCGAGCAGGAGGCCGAGGAGATCCTCGCCGCCGCCCGGACCGAGGCCGCCCAGCTGCGTCGCAGCGCCAACGAGGCGATGCTGAGCCGGCTCGACGAGGCCGAGGCCGCAGCCGCAGCCATCACGCAGGCCGCGACGGTCGACGCCACGCGTCGCAGCCGCCAGGGCCAGCAGCTGCTTGCCCAGACGCGCACCGAGGTCGAGAGCCTGCGCTCGCGGGTGTCGGCCATCTTCGACTCCACCAACGGCATCCTGCCGCTGCTCGGCGACGCGGCCGCCGCACTCGGCCGGATGGAGACCGAGCTGGCCGCCGAGGGCGCACCCGAGCTCGGGACGACGCCCGGCGCCGGCACCGCACCGCCAGCCGAGACCGACCCTCCGGCGGAGGTGGCTGAGGCCACGCCCGTCGAGCACGACGACGAGGCAAGCCTCGACACCGCCGCGGCGACGGCGTAACGACGATGACGAAGCCCCCGCTCGTCGCCGACGAAATCGCCAACAAGCAGTTCCCGATCGCCCGCCGCGGCTTCGACCCGGACGAGGTCCGCCGCTACCTCTCCTCGCTCGCCGAGGCCGCGCGGCAGCAGGCCAACGAACTGCTCCAGTCCCGTGATCAGCTAGCGCTGGGCACCCGCGACGCACGTCGTGAGGACGAGCTGGAGGCACAGCTGCACACGCTGCGGGCCCAGCTGACCGACCTGGGCAACCGCCTCACGCTCTCCAACGCCGTGCGGCAGGAGGCGATGGCCCGCGCCGCGGAGCTCGAGGCGGCCCTGGCCGACAAGCCGCCGGCACCGGCCGGCGCGCCGGCCGCCACCCCCGGTCCGGGCGACGACCTCGACCGGGCGTCGAACGAGCTGGCGCAGGTGCTGCGCGAGGCGAAGATCCGCGCGGCTCACATCAAGGCCGACGCCGAGCGCGAGGCGGCGCTGCTGCTGGAGCAGACGCGTCGTGACAGCGAGCGGGCCCGCACCCAGCAGCAGCTGCTCGCCGAGCAGGCCGGCATCCGCCTGCAGGAGCGGCTCGCCGAACTCTGCCGCGAGGCCGAGTCACGCGTGGTGGCTGCGAACACCGAGGCGGCCCGGGTACTGGCCCAGGCCGACGAATCGGCCGCACGCACCATCGAGCATGCAACCTTCCAGGCCCGTCGCCTCGTCGCCAACGCGGGCAGCTTCACCGCGATCTGGGTGGCCGAGGCCGACGAGCTGCGCAACTCCTTCGGTGACGGGACTCCCCCGGTCGAACACGCGACGCTGCTCACCGGTCACTCGGTGAACGACGCCCTCGCCGCCTTCAGCAAGACCCTGGAGGCCGACGACGAGGCGAGCCAGAGCGACGCTGACGAGAGCGACGACGACGGCGCCGAGGAGCACGACCTGACCCCGGCCGGGGATGGCGAGGCCCCCCAGCACGAGGCCGCCCAGCAGGATGCGGGACAGCGCGCCGGGGACGAGGCCGGTGCCCGGTCCACCCACCTCTCGGCGGTGGACAACCCGGCCGAGCTGCTGCACCAGGCCGACCAGCTGCTCAGCATCGCCGAAGTGGTGCGCCGCGCCGACCCCCGTACCGAGCAGCCCGACCAAGCGGGCTAGGCCAGCTAGGCCAGTAGCGCCTCGGGCGCCGTTGCCTCGGCGGCCCGCTGCGGCGGGCCGAGCAGGTAGCCCTGCACCTCGTCGACACCGAGCTGGGTGAGCTGCAGCAGCTGCGCCGTGGTCTCGACGCCCTCGGCCACCACGGTGATCCCGACCGTGTGCGCAAAGGCGACGACGGCGGCGACCATCGCCTGCTGGGTGGCGTCGACATCGATCTTCGTCACCAGGCTCCGATCGATCTTCACGACGTCCGGGGCGAGCGTGACGACATGCCGCATGCTCGAGAAGCCGGCGCCGGTGTCGTCGATCGCCACGGTGATCCCCTCGGCGCGGAACAGGTCGCGGCACACCATGACCGGCACGTAGTCCGGGATCGCGTCGTGCTCGGTGAGCTCGAGGACCACGCGCGCAGTCGGGAAGCTGCCGGTGAGCAGGGTGCGGCGCAGGGCGGCGCTGATGAAGGTCGACGGGGAGACGTTCAGCGCCAGGTACAGCGGGGCCGGCAGCTGGGCGGCCTCGTCCAGGGCTGAGCGGACGGCGAGCATCTCCAGTTCCTGGGTGAGCCCGACCTCGGCCGCGGCCTCGAACCAGCGCTCGGTGTCACTGCAGACCGGGTCCCGGAACCGGGCCAGCGCCTCGACCCCGACCTGCACCCCATCGCTCGCCCGGAATATCGGCTGGAACGCCATCCGGAGCGAGCCCGCGAAGAGCACGTTCTCGATCTTGGCTCGGATGTACAGCCTGCGGCGCTGCTCCTCACGCGTCGGGCGCAGCACGATGCGCAGGGCGATCGCCTGGACGAGCAGGACGGCCAGGACGGCCCCGATGACGGCGCCGATCTCGGCGATGCCGGCGTCCCGGTCGGAGGTCACGACGAGGAGGGTCAGGCCGCCGCCGAGCAGCAGCAACTCGGTGAGGCCGACGGTGAGCAGCAGCCGGCGCAGCAGCGGCCCGGGCAGCGCGACACCGGTGCGGAGCGCGGTCAGGAACGCTCTGCGCTGGAACAGCTCGTCGGCGGGACTCACGAGGGCGCTTCCGGAGCGACTGTCGCGCGGTGCTTGTCCATCAGCTCCAGCAACTGCCCAGGATTCATCGAGTTGAGCCGGCCAGGCTCGACGCCGAGCTCGTCAGCCCACTTGCGCACGACGAGCTGGGAGGTGCCGCCAGCCGCGGGCCGTTGCGCGCGGATGGCCAGCAGCACCGCGGTGAGCGCGTCGATGATCTCCTTGCGCTCGGTCTCCGGGTGATCGCGCAGCAGTTCCTGCAGGACGTCGTCGCCGGTGATACCGGCGGCGCGGCCCGCCTCGCCCGCGGCCGTGTCGACGAGGTAGACCACCGAGCGACGTCCGTCGGCCGGGTCGCTGCGGGTGGCGACGAGGCCGCGCTCCTTGAGTACCGAGACCGCTTTCGAGATCCGGCTCTGCGCGTAGCCGGTACTCGTGGCCAGCTCGGTGATGCTGCTGAAGCGTCGCTCGAGCAGGTGGCCGACCACCATCGACTCCGCAGCCTGGAGATCGGGGCGTCCCTCGTGCGTGGCGACACGGCCGAGCCGCACCAACTGCTGGCCGAGGAACACCAGGTCATCGATCTCCACGCCCTGAGGGTACGCGGTAGAGATGCATCTCACCAGATGCATCTTGATGTTAGTTTTGGTCGCATCTTGGAGATGTATATCTTGAGATGAAGTTACGTTTGTCCGAAATCATGTAGGGATCGTCATGTTGAAGCTCATCGCCTGCGACCGGCACCTGATCTTCTCCGATGCCCTCGCCGCCATGCTCGGCCGACGGGGGCATCAGATGGTGGCGCGGGCCTGCTCGCCCGAGGACGGTCTGCAGCTGCCCGAGCGCAGCAGCGTCGACGCCTGGCTGACCGAGATCGACTTCCCCTCCTCGCCGAACCCGGTCACCCGCCTGCGCGCGGCGCTGCCCGGCATGCCGATCGTGGTCTTCACCGGCTCCGAGGACCGTGACGACCTGCGGGCCGCCGTCCGCTCCGGCGCCGATGGGGTCGTCCTCAAGTCCGAGGGTGTCGACGAGGTCGAGCACATCCTGCGCCGCGTGACGAGCCCGGCCTGGAGCCGCACCCCGGGGCAGGCCGTCTGGTCCTCCGGGGCCCGTACCGCGGCCGCGCGCAGCCTCGCCACCCGAACCACCGAGATCAGCGGCCTCGGCTCGCTGACTGCTCGCGAGGTCGAGGTGCTGCGCCGGCTGACCAGCGGCGACTCCACCGAGACGATTGCCAGTGGCATGGGGGTCGGCATCTCGACGGTGCGCACCCACCTGCAGCACCTCTACAGCAAGCTCGACGTGCACTCCCGGCTCGAGCTCGTCTCCGCGGGCGCCCGGCTGACGGGGACCACCCGGCCGGTCGGCCGGATCGGTCACGACGCCACCAGCGCCCGGCACGCCTCATGACCCAGGTCGAGCCGACCCGCGAGCGCGTCGTGGTGCAGGCCCGCTTCGTGGAGCGGCGCACCGGACGTACCGACCGCCGCCGCCCCGCCTGGGAGCGTCCCGGCGCGGTCGCCGCCCGTCCCACCACCGTCGGCATCGCCGATCAGCGGCCGATGCTCTGCGACTCACTCGCCGAGTTCCTCTCCCGCGAGGAGTCGCTGCACTTCGTCGGCTCGGTCTCCAGCGTCACCCGGATCGCGACCTTCGTCCGCACGTACCGCCCCGATGTACTAGTGCTCGACGCTGAGATCGACGGTGCGCGCGGGCTGGACGTGCTCGCCACGCTGCACGCGATGCCCTTCACCCCCTCGGTGGTGATGCTGACCCCGGAGCACGATCACGAGGCCACCTCCGAGGCGATCCGGATGGGCGCCTGCGGTGTGGTGCCGACCATCGCCTCGTTCCTCGAACTCGTCGACGCGATCCACTGGACCGCCCAGGGCAAGGCATGGCTCTCCCGCGCCCAGCTCACCGACCTGCTCACCGAGCAGCACGGGCCGAGCGACAGCAACAAGGCCAAGCTGGAGACGCTGACCAAGCGCGAGGTACAGATCCTCACCCTGCTGGTCGACGGCCTGGGCCACGCCGCCATCGCCGATCGGCTGTACCTGTCGGCGAACACGGTGCGCACGCACAGCCAGAACCTGCAGAAGAAGCTGGGCGTGCACTCCGCGATCGCGGCCGTGGCGCTCGCGCTCGACTCCGGCCTGCGCCCCACCTGATCCAGCCCCGCCGGGCCCCTCCGATAGACAGCGGCTCCCGACAGACGCCGGGCCGCTCGGGCAGACGCCGGGCCGCTCGGACAGACGCCGGGCCGCTCGGCCAGGCACACCGGACCACCCGGCACCAGCCGTGCGGCTAGGCGCTGACCAGCTGCGAGGTGGCGAGTCGCCTGGGCGCCTGCTTCGGGCTGCGAACCACCCGCAGTACGACCGGGGCGAAGTAGAGGGCCTCCAGCACCGTGGCGCCAACCCAGAAGGCGCAGAGCCCG
>JAOPUX010000030.1 GCA_025963285.1 Jatrophihabitans sp. | reverse complement strand
GTCGCTGAGCTCGAGTACGTCGCCCACCCGAGCGCGGCGGCGGTGCTGCAGCAGACGGCCGAGGCAGTGGCGGGGCGTCACCCCCAGGTCAGCACCCTGCGGGTGGCCCACCGCACCGGCCTGCTCGTGGTCGGCGAGTACGCCCTGCTGGCCGAGGTCAGCTCCGCCCACCGGGGCGAGGCCTTCGCCGCCTGCTCGGCGCTCGTCGAGGAGGTCAAGCGGCTGCTCCCGGTCTGGAAGCGGCAGGTCTTCACCGACTCGACCGAGGAGTGGGTGAACAGCCCATGAGCAAGCCGACCCGGGGGTTCGTCGGCCGGCCGCATGCCGCCCGCTCGAACCGTCTGCCACCCGGCCAGTACGACACCGGCCGCGACTTTCCGACGCTCACCGCCGAGGCCACCCCGCGCGTGGATCCGGATCGCTGGACGATGACGGTCGACGGGGAGGTGGCCACCCCGCACACCTGGACCTGGGCCGACGTGCATCGGCTGCCGGCCTCGGAGTACCGCGGCGACATCCACTGTGTCACCACCTGGTCGAAGTTCGACACCCGCTTCGGCGGGATCAGCGTCGACCTGCTCCTTGAGGCAGTCACCCCGCTGCCCACCGCCACCCACGTGCTCGCGACCTCGACGACGGGCTACACGACCAACCTGCCGTTGGAGCACCTCGCGGGCGGCAAGGCGTGGCTCGTCTGGACCTACGACGGCAAGCCGCTACCCCGCGAACATGGCGGCCCGGTGCGGCTGCTCGTGCCCCACCTGTACTTCTGGAAGAGCGCCAAGTGGATCACCAAGCTCACCCTGCTCGACCACGACGTCGAGGGGTTCTGGGAGCGCAATGGCTACCACAATCTCGGCGATCCCTGGCTCGAACAGCGCTATCACGGTGACTGAGCCGGCACGGGCACCCGCGGGCGGCTGGGGATACGCCAGAGTGCGGGAGGTGTCGTACCCGACCGCCCGCGGAGTACGCATCCGCGTCGAGCTCCCCGGCCGGATCAACCACCTCCCTGGCCAGCACTACGTCATCCGGCTCACCGCTGAAGACGGCTACACCGCTCAGCGCTCCTACTCGGTGGCGTCCGCCCCGTCGGACCCGCTGCTCGAGTTCTTCATCGACCGCCTGCCCGACGGCGAGGTCTCCGGGTTTCTCGCCGACATCGTCGAGGTGGGCGACGAGCTGGAGCTGCGCGGCCCGATCGGCGGCTGGTTCGTCTGGAACGGCACGGCCCCCGCACTCGGCATCGGCGGCGGCTCCGGCGTGGTGCCGCTCGTCTCGATGCTCCGCCACGCCGCTGGGACAGCCGCCGCCGACCTGCTCCGCGTGGCTGTGTCGGCGCGCAGTCTCGACGAGCTGCCCTACGCCGACGAGCTTGCCGCAGCAGGTGCCGTGATAGCGCTGAGCCGGACGCAGAGCCCCACTGGACGACCCGCCGGGCGCCTCGCCGCCGCGGAGATCGCATCGCTCGTGAGACCCGACCAGACCTGTCTGGTGTGTGGCTCCGCCGGCTTCGCCGAGGCTGTCACCGGCCTGTTGCTGGATGCGGGTACCCCAACCACCGCCATCCGCGTCGAGCGGTTCGGACCGAGCGGCTAGCTCAGGTAGCAGCTACATGTTGGCTGCGCCGGCCTTGATCGCCTCACGGATGCGCGGGTAGGTGCCGCAGCGGCAGATGTTGCGGATGCCGTCGAGGTCGTCGTCGGTGATCGAGCGCCCTTCGGCCTTGACAGTCTTGACGAGGGCCACTGCGGCCATGATCTGTCCGGGCTGGCAGTAGCCGCACTGCGCGACGTCGATGTCGAGCCACGCCTCCTGCATGGGGTGCAGCTCCTTGCCGACCGTGGCAGGGAGTCCCTCGATCGTGGTGATCTCATCGGTGGCCTTGATGTCGCCGACAGGCACCGAGCAGGGGTTGAACTCGGCCCCGTTGAGGTGGCTCGTACAGGCCTTGCAGACGTTCAGCCCGCAGCCGTACTTCGGGCCGTGGATGCCGAGGAGATCACGCAGCACCCAGAGCAGCCGGACGTCGTCCTCCACGTCGACCGAGACCTTCTTGCCGTTCACGATGAATGTTTGAGTAGGCACGAGGGTTCCTTGTCTCAGCCGAGGCCGTTGGTCGGCTCTTCGGGGAGCGGCGGCTCAAGAGGGAGCGGAGTGAAGCCGAGCGGTTCGTTGTGGTTGATCGGGAAGCTCGTCGGCATCGTTCCGGTGGCACGGGCGTACGCGCAGGCGATGGCGGCCATCGATGACGCGACGCCGAACTCGCCGGCGCCGCCGGGCTTGCCGGTGGTCGGCGGCATGATCACGACCTGGACGTCGAGTGGGACGTTCCACTGCCGCGTGTAGTAGTAGTTGTCCCAGCTGCCCTCCAGCGGGATGCCGTTCTTGAAGTGCAGGCTCGACGTCAGCACCTGGGCGATGCCATCCATGATCCCGCCGAGCATCTGCGCCTCGAGACCCTTGGGGTTGATCGGCAGGCCGACGTCGACCACGTAGACCACCTTGGTGACGCGTGGGCCGGTGACGCCGTTCTCGATCGGCCGGTTCACCGTCTCCGGGCGGCAGTCGATCTCGACCAGCGCCGCGCTGCAGCCCTTGTACTCGTTGTGCAGCGCGATGCCCTGGGCAGTGCCGGCAGGCATCGTCTTGCCCCATCCGCCGACCTGAGCGGCCTTGTCGAGCACCGCCTTTGAGCGAGCATCCTTGAGGAACTGCTTGCGGAAGACATACGGGTCGACCTTCATCGCCGCGGCGAGCTGGTCGACCATCAGCTCGGTGGCCGTGCAGACGTCCGGTGAGTAGATGTTGCGCATGCTGCCGGTGTGGAAGCCCAGATCGACCTCGTTGAGCAGCTGCGTCGTGACGCCGAAGTTGTAGGGCACGTTCTGGGTCAGCTCGAAGATCGTCTCCGCGAAGGTCAGGTTCCCTAGCGGCAGCTCGGCGGCGAATTCGGTGAGGATCTCACCAAAGCCATGGGTGAAGTCCGTCGAGACGCTGGTGTGCCGCTGTTCGTAGGTCAGGACGTTCTTGCCCGAGTAGTTGACGCGGATCCGCGAGGTGGCCATCGGATGCGTGCGGCCGTGACGGAAGTCGTCAGTGCGGTGCCACATCAGCTTGACCGGCTTGCCCATCTTCTGCGAGATCTCCGCGGCTTCGCGGGCGGCGTCGAAGAAGAGGTGCCGGCCGAACGAGCCGCCGCCCTGCATGACGTGGCAGGTGACAGCCTTGACCGGAAGCTTGAGGTCCTGCGCGATCGTCTCCTGGGCGACGACGGGGGACTTCATGCTCGACCAGATCTCGGCGCTGTCTTTGCGGACATCGGCGATGGCGCAATTCGTCTCAAGCGGGCTGTTGCTGCGGAAGTAGAAGGTGAACTCACTTTCGATGGACTTCGCGAGCAGGTTCAGTGGCGGGACGGCGAGCGGGATCTCGGCCTTCTTCAACTCGGCGAGCACGGTCTCATCGGACTGGTGGTCCTCGGTACCCGGTCCCCAGGTCACCACCAGGGCGTCGACCGCGTCGATGCACTGGCCGAAGGTGTTGCCGCGCACCGCCACGCCGGTCGAGACGATCGCGACGTCAGTGATGCCGGGCATCGCCTTCACTGCGGCCAGGTTGGCCACGGACTTGACGGTTCCGTTGATGGTCGGCGGCCGGCAGACCATCGTCGGCAGCGCATTCGGCACCACCAGGTCCATCGTGTAGACCTTGGCTCCCGTCACCGCTGCCAACGCGTCGACCCGGTTCGTGGACTTCCCGATGACGGTGAAGTCCTTGGTCGGCTTGAGGTTCACGCTGACGGTCGAGGACTTCGAGGCGGCTGCTGCCGCGGCGATCGCTCCGTAGGTGACGGTCTTGCCGGACTTCGAGGTGATGACGCCGTCCTTCGCGGTGAGCGTCGAGGGCGGCACCTTCCACTGCTTGGCCGCAGTCGAGATCAGGCGCGACCGCGCACCGGCCGCCGCAATACGGACCGGTGTGTAGAGCGATCGGATCGTGTTCGAGCCGCCGGTGAGCTGATTCCAGACCAGCTCAGGACGAGCGTCGGCGAGGGTGACGTCGACCTTCTCCAGCGGCAGGTCGATCTCTTCGGCGATCAACATGGCGATCGCCGTCGTGATGCCCTGCCCGACCTCGGCTCGCGGCATCGCGAAGGAGGCGGTGCCGTCGGTGTTCACGACCACCGAGATGAGCCCGGAGGTGGGGGAGGCAGCCAGGTTCTGCAGGTCGCCGAGGTCGAAGAGATCCGACGGCTCCGGCAGCGACGGCACGGCTGCGCCGGCCGGCTCCGGATGAATGGCCTGAGCCCCGAGCCGGGCGGCGACCACGAGGGTCGGAGCGGCGATCAGGTAGCTCAGGAACCGGCGACGGTCCGTGCCTGCGGACGCAGTGGCCTCAGGCTCGACGGCCGCTGGCTCCTTCGGACGAGGGTAGGGAAGTGGGCGTGGGCGTGCTGGTGCGGCCATCAGGACCTCTCCGCGCGGGGGAACGACAGTGTCCAAAATCTCACGACTACCCGTTACCTCCGACACTAGAACAGGTTGTCGAAGTGGTCACGCCGGCGGTGACCGGGTGACTCGCGGAGCGAATCTCAACTGCGGTCAGTGTGGGCCGAAAGACCCGTAAGCGAGTCCAGGTCGACTGGATTACCACGTAGATGAGCGAGGTCGACGAGTTCTTGGTGTCGTGCCAGGATCGAGCTGCCCCTCCCGCGTTGACCTGAGTCCTCGCATCCGCAACACTTCCTGAGAATTTGCCAAGTGGGGGGAAGTTGAGCGGATGCGCACAGCGACACGTCGACGAGCGCTCGGGCTGACAGCCACCGCAGCCGTCATCCTCATCGCCCCACTGGCCCAGCAGCCGGCACGGGCCTCGGGTAGTTGGACGGCGGTGGCCTCCAGCCACGTGCCCAAGCAGTACGAGCGGGCGCTCGCTGTCGTCGCGCCAGCTGACGACGACGTGTGGGCGATCGGCTACAAGCTCTACTTCGTCGGTGGCCAGCCGGTGTTCCAGACCCTCGCCGAGCATTACACCGGCGGGACCTTCGTGTCGGTCTCCACGCCCGACAGCGAGATCGGTTCGGGCCGCGACATGCTCACCGGCGCCGCGGCCTCGGCTCCCGACGATGTCTGGGCCGTGGGCAGCACGATCGGCTTGGGCTTCCCCAGCCAGACGTTGATCGAGCACTGGGACGGCACGAGCTGGCGGATCGTGGCGAGCCCGAACCCGGGCGCCTCGGGCGACGAGTTGGAGGCGGTCGCCGCCACGTCCAGCAGGAGCGCCTGGGCCGTAGGGGCCCGCATCGAGAAGGGTGGGATGTACCAGACGCCGCTCACCCTGCACTGGAACGGCACGAGATGGGCTGCCATCGCCGCACCCAACCCGTCCGGCTGCTCCGGGCACTCCTACCTGACCAGCGTCGTCGCCCCGACCGGCAACACGGCGTGGGCCACCGGCTGGTGCGGCTCGGGAGGTTCGACGGCCGAGCGCGGCTATGTCCTGTACTGGGACGGGAAGACGTGGAGCACCGTCTTCGTCGTCCCGCAGAGCAAAGCCCCGCAGTCCGAGACGTACGGCATCACGGGGACCAAGGGCAACCTCTGGCTCGTCGGCGACTACCAGGACCCGGGCTCGGGGTCGGCGAAGACGCTGACGTATCACTTCGACGGCGCGACGTGGCACTTCGTCACCGGACCGGCCGGACAGGGCACGCTGGCCGGCGTGGCGATCGGTAAGGGCGGCACCTGGTCGGTGGGCGACGGCCCGAGCCCGCAGCCACCGTTCGCAGGCCCGCTGGCGTCGCGGTACCTCGCGACCGGTTGGCAGAACACGCCAGTGCCCGCACCCTATGGGCGGCTGAGCGCGGTGACCACCTCGCCGAGCGGGGTCGTCTGGGCGGCCGGAACGCAGACCGTGAACAGCGGCGACGACACCGCGCTGATCGTGCATCGCTAGTCGCCCTCCCGGCCACTGGCCGCCTGGGTCGGAGCCAGCCCCCACGGCAGCGGTGTGAGCCCGCCCCGCGATGCTGTGAGCCCGCTCCGCGATGGAAGAGCAGCGCGCTCCATGCTGTTCGGATCGGTATGAAGCGCATCGGGTTCCTGTCGTTCGGTCACTGGTCTGCCTCGCCGCATTCGCAGGCACGCACCGCCGCCGACGTGCTGCTGCAGTCGATCGACCTCGCGGTGGCCGCGGAGGAGGTCGGCGCCGACGGCGCGTACTTCCGGGTGCACCACTTCGCCAACCAGCTGGCCTCGCCCTTCCCGCTGCTCGCAGCCGTCGGGGCGCGGACGAGCCGGATCGAGATCGGCACCGGCGTGATCGACATGCGCTACGAGAACCCGCTCTACATGGCCGAGGATGCCGGCGCGGCCGACCTCATCGCGGGCGGCCGGCTCCAGCTCGGCATCAGCCGTGGGTCGCCCGAGCAGGTCATCGACGGGTACCGGTACTTCGGCTACAACCCGGCTGAGGGCACCGATCACGCCGACATGGCGCGGGAGCACACCAGGGTCTTCCTCGATGTCCTCAAGGGCGAAGGCTTCGCCCAGCCGAACCCGAGGCCGATGTTCGCCAACCCGCCCGGCCTGCTCCGCATCGAGCCCCACTCGGAGGGTCTGCGCGAGCGGATCTGGTGGGGCGCGGGCACCCGTCAGACGGCCGAGTGGACCGCCGCTGAGGGCATGAACCTGATGAGTTCGACGCTGCTGAGCGAGGACACCGGCTTGCCGTTCCATCAGCTGCAGGCCGAGCAGATCGAGCGATTCCGCAAGGCCTGGTCCGACGCCGGGCATGTCCGAGAGCCCCGCGTGTCGGTGAGCCGCAGCATCTTCCCGATCGTCAGCGACCTCGACTTCGCCTACTTCGGCCGGGATACCGGTGGCGAGGACCAGGTGGGGTTCCTCGACGGCGGGAAGGCGCGTTTCGGCAAGACCTACGCGGGTGAACCCGACCAGCTCATCGCCGAACTGGCTCAGGACGAGGCGATCGCCGCGGCCGACACCTTGCTGCTGACGATCCCCAACCAGCTGGGCGTCGACTACTGCGCGCACGTCCTGGAGACGATCGTGAACGACGTCGCCCCGGCACTCGGCTGGCGCTGACGCCTACTCCTCGGCGGGGAGGGGGCTAGCTGCCAGCAGTTCGTCGCGGGTGGCGGGCATGCCGCTCCGGCCGCGGCCGGTGGGGCGCACGGCCAGTACCTGGTTGAGGCCGATGCGGTTGCCCTCGAAGGCCAGGGCGGAGCCTGCCATGTACAGCCGCCAGATCCGTGCCCGGGCCGGGCTGGACGCGGCCACCGCGGCCGGCCAGTTCTGCTCGAGGTTGGCGACCCAGGCCCGCAGCGTCAGTGCGTAGTGCTCGCGCAGCGACTCGACGTCACGGACCTCGAAGCCGACACCCTCGAGGGCATCGACCATGGTCGCGAGCGGCTGCAGCTCGCCGTCGGGGAAGACGTAGCGGTCGATGAAGGAGGTCTTGGAGAACTCCGGACGCGGGCCGGGCCGGCGTGAGATGGCGTGGTTGAGCAGCCGCCCCTGCGGCTTGAGCAGCGCGTAGAGGTCGGCGGCGTAGATCGGGAGCATCGCGGTGCCGACATGCTCGGCCATGCCGATGCTGGAGATCGCATCGAAGGGTCCGTCCTGCACGTCGCGATAGTCCTGGATCCGGATCTCGACGGCCTCGGCGAGCCCGGCCTCGGCCATCCGCTTGGTGGCGTACTCGGCCTGCTCCTTCGAGAGCGTGACGCCGACGACCTGCACGCCGTACTCGCGGGCCGCATGCAGGGCGAACGTGCCCCAGCCGCAGCCGACGTCCAGGACACGCATGCCGGGCCGCAGCCCGAGTTTGCGAGCCACCAGATCCACCTTGGCAAACTGCGCGTCTGCCAGCCCGAAGTCAGCGCTGGGCGGTTCGGACCAGTACGCGCACGAGTACGTCATCGAATCGCCGAGGACGTACTCGTAGAAGTCGTTGCCGACGTCGTAGTGGTGGGCGATGGCGGAGGAGTCGCGCCCCAGGCTGTGCCGGCGGCCGGAGAGGGCCGCCTCCTCGGCGGGCGGAGCTGGTGGGGCACCCAGGATGCCCAGACGCAGCACGGTGCGCAGGATGGCGAGCTTCGTGGTGCGGTCGACGGTGACGCCGGGGCCCGTCTCCGGGTCGGCCAGCCGCTCCAGCTCGTCGAGGCCGGCGAAGAGGTCACCCTCGAAGTCGATGTCACCGGAGACGTAGGCCCGCGCGAAGCCGAGTTCGTTCGGTGCCCAGAGCAGCCGACGCAGTGCTCGACGATGCCGGATCACCACCCGCAGCGGCGCCTGGGGCGGGCCGAGGACGCTGCCGTCCCAGCACTCGACGGCGATGGGCAGGTCGGCCCCCAGCGTGGCCCGCACGAGCGGCTCCACGATCTGGGCAACCGGTGTCCGGGACAGCGCGCTCACTAGACAACCTCCAGGTAGGAGAGATCGACGTTACGCACCCGGCGCAATCCGTGGTGGCCCTACCCTTCACCTCATGGCCCAGTTGGAGGAGATCGGCGAACGCGACGGCTGGCGGTGCTGGCTCTGCGACGAGCCGGTCGATCCGCAGATGTCGGTGAACGACGCCCGGGGGCCGAGCATCGACGGCCGCAGCCAGAAGGTGAAGGGTCTGGAGCGGCTCGCGCATCGCGGCTGCAACACGAAGAAGGGCGCGATCGCGGCGGTGGTGCCGTGGCCGGAGCGGCTCTTCGTCTCAGACCCCGCCCCACTGATCGGTGTGGCGGAACGGCTGGCTCGCAAGGGCGGCCGGGAGGTCGTGGCGCGCTGCCCGACCCAGTCCGATGCCGACGAGACGGCCAGCTGGTTGATCGATCGCCTCTCCCGGCTGGCGCCCGACCTGGCTGCCACGGCCGAGATCCAGAGTGGTGGCGGCCAGTACCTGGTGGCCGTGCGTCGCTAGCGCGGCGGCGATTGTGCAACTTTCGCCGGCCAGAGGCCGGCACAAGTTGCACAGTCGCGGGAAATCAGAGGAGCGTGCGCCAGTTCGAGGGCAGCCGCTCGGCGGGTCCGGGCACGGACTGCTCCAGCGGGTGGCTCTGCGGATCGGCCAGCTCTGGGCCGTCGTAGTAGTCGTTGGTCTCGAAGTCCCAGAACCACGCCTCGCCCGGCTCGAAGGACCGGATGAAGCGGTGCCCTGTGGCGTCTGCGTGCGCGCTGGCGTGTTTGCTCAGGGAGTCGTCACAGCAGCCGATGTGGCCGCACTGTGCGCAGCGGCGCAGATGCACCCACCAGCCTCCGGCGGCGTCGCACTCCACGCAGCCCGTGCCGCTGGGAGCGACCTCGGTGTCGATGCCCTCGATCTCGCTCATGGGCTCACCGTACCCACGTCGGCTCCGAGCGCGGCGTGCACCGATCGCACGGCGCTGGCGCCCTCGCCCACGGCCGCGGCGATGCGTTTCATCGAGCCGAAGCGGACGTCGCCCACCGCGAAGACCCGGGGCACGCTCGTCTCGAAGGGCAGCGGTCGACGCCGGCTCCACGCGGGGCCGAGGTCGGCGTCGGCGAGGTCGGCGTCGGTGCGGACGAAGCCGTCGTCGGCCAGGGCCACGCCGTCGAGCCAGGCGGTCGTCGGGTCGGCACCGATGAAGCAGAAGAGCCCGTGACACGCCTGCTCGACGTCCTCGCCGCTGCGACGATGGCGCAGCGTGATCGTCTCCAGCGATGTGGCGCCGTCGAGCGCGCAGACCTCGGTGTCGGTGCGGATCGTCACCCCGGGATGGGCCCGGAGCCGGTCGAGCAGGTAGGCAGACATCGTGGCGGCCGGGTCGGAGCGCACGGCGATCGTCACCGGGTTGCCGCTGGCGGCCAGGAACAGGGCGGCCTGCCCGGCGGAGTTGGCGCCGCCCACCACGGTGACCGGGTCGTTACGGCAGCTGCGTGCCTCGAGCTCGGTGGCCGCGAAGTAGATGCCGGCGCCCTCGAAGTCCTCCCACCGGGCGAGCGGCAGCCGCCGGTAGTGCGCCCCGGTGGCGAGGATGACGGCCCGGGTGGAGATCACGGTGCCGTCGCTGATCCCGAGCCGGAGGTCGGGGCCGGTCGAGTCCAGGCTGACCACCTGGCAGGGGCTCGACAGCCGGGCGCCGAACTTCACCGCCTGCACCTGGCCGAGATCGGTGAGCTCCCCGCCGCTGACTCCGAAGGGGAAGCCGAGGTAGTTCTCGATGCGTGAGCTGGTGGCGGCCTGCCCACCCACCCCGACGCCGTCGAGGAGCACCGTCGAAAGCCCCTCCGAGGCGCCGTAGACGGCGGCGGCCAGCCCCGCGGGGCCGCCACCGATCACGGTGAGGTCGACCGTCTCGGCCGCGCCCCGGTACGAGAGGCCGATCCGCTCGGCGAGCATCCCCGGCGTGGCCTGCCTGATCGGATCGTCGAGGACGACCGCCACGGGCAGGTCGGCGGCGTCAAGCCCGTAGGCGGCCAGCACGGCGCGGCCCTCCTCCTCGGCGGCATCCAGCCAGGTATGCGGGAGCATCTGCCGCGAGGCGTAGGTACGCAGCGCGAGCGAGCCCGCGGAGTTGTCGGTGCCGATGATCTCGATCGCTCGTGCGGCGGCCGTGTGGCGCAGCAGCTTGCGCCTGGCCAGCAGGGCCCGCAACAGCAGGTCGGAGAGCTCCGGATCGTCGGCCATCAGGCGCCGGAAACTCTCGAGGGAGATCCGGTGCACGCGCCCGGGGTCGGTCATCCGGGCGCTGAGGATCAGCGTCTGGCCGGTGAAGAGTGAGAACTCGCCGACGAAGCGCCCCGGGCCATGGGTGACCACCGGCCACTCCGGCAGGTCCCGGATCTCGCCGCGGGAGACGTCGATGGTGCCGGTCTCGATGACGATCAGTTCGGTGGTCGGCTGGCCGGCGTGGAAGAGGTACGCGCCCTCGGCGACGTCCTGGCAGGTGCCGTAGGCGGTGATCCTCGCGATCTGCGCGGCATCGAGCACCGGCCACGCCACGCCGGGGTCACGTAGCGCGCTGAGGGGTGAGGCGAACGACGGGTAGCTCACTTCGCCGAACCTAACAGCGGCTGCCCGGCTATGGCACCCAGGGACCGGATCGATCTGGCGCGCCCATCGACAAGCTCGGCGAAGATGACGCACAATGTCTTGTAGGTCGATAGACAACTAGGAGATCCCATGAGCTGTCGCCGTCCCTGTCCGAGCTGCTCATGACCGCGCCGGCCGTCGTGGCCGTGGTCGGTGGGGGAGCCAGCGGCACCCTCACCGCCGCCCATCTCGCTCGTTGGGCCACGATCGCCGGTAGATCGATCCACCTCGTGCTGGTCGAGCCCGACTCCCTGGGTCAGGGGCTGGCCTACTCCACCACCGATCCGCGGCACCGCCTGAACGTCCCGGCCAGCGGCATGAGCGCCTGGCCCGAGGACCCCAGCCATTTCCTGCGCTGGCTTCGGCGGCACGTCGCCATCGACTTCCCTGCGGCGGGCTTCGCCCCCCGGATGCAGTACGCGCTCTACCTCGACCAGGTCCTCGACCAGGCCCTGCGGGACGCGGTGGGGGTCAGCGTCGAGCACCTCAAGACCCGGGCCACGGATGTGCGCCGGCACGGCCGGCGGCTGCGCCTGACGCTGGCCGACGGAACGAGCCGCCCTGTCGACTCGGCCGTGTTGGCGCTCGGTCACGGATCACCGTCGACCTCTTGGGCTCCGCCGGAGCTGCGCCGCTCGCCGCGCTTCGTCGCGGACCCGTGGCGGCTGGAGCAGCCCCTCAACCTCCACTCCGGCGATGATGTGGTGCTGGTCGGTGCAGGCCTCACCATGGCCGACATGGCGCTGCGGTACGGACGCGAGGGCGTCCGCGTGCACGTGGTGTCGCGGCACGGGTTGCTGCCGCTGCCGCACGCGGCGACCCCACTGCCGGCCACGCCGTTGGCCGACCCCGCGGCGGTGGACGGCGTGGACGGCCTCGCGTCGGCGCGACGTCTCGTCTTCACTCACCTACGGGCGGTGCGCGACGCAGGTGGGGACTGGCGGCAGGGCATCGATGGGCTGCGACCGCTGATCAGCGCCCTCTGGCGCCAGCTCGACGACCCGGCCCGTGGCGCGTTCCTGGCCAGTGCCTCGCGCCGGTGGGACCGGGTTCGGCACCGCGTGGACCCGGCGCTGCACTCCTGGCTGCAGGAGCGCCGCACCGAGGGCTCGCTGGTCTCGCACGCCGCCGAGGTCGTAGCCGCCGCGGAGATCGGAGGGCGGCTTCGGGTGCAGCTGAGCGACGGCAGCGTCGTCGACGCGGCGGCGGTGCTCAACTGCACCGGCACCTGTGTGGGCGTGCAGGCCAGCGACGATCCACTGATCATGAACCTGCTAGCCGGGGGAGTGGTGCGGCCCGGGCCGCTAGACCTGGGCTTCGCCACCGACACCGACGGGCGTATCTCGGCCAGCGAGGCGTTCTCGGTGTGGGCCGTGGGACCGCTGCGCCGTGGTGAACTCTGGGAGAGCACCGCGGTACCGGAGCTGCGCAGCCAGGCCGCCGAGGTGGCCCGTGCGGTGATCGAGGACCTTCCGGCACTGCCGATCGCGCGGCGCCCGCGCGATCAGTACGGCCTGCCGATCACGGCCAACGGCGCGGCGGCGGAGCGCTACCTCGCCGGGCTCGGCCGCATCCTCCGGGTGCAGTCGGGTGCCGAGACACTGATCGCACAAGCCGTGGCCCTGGACCCCGACTTCGCGCTCGGGCATGCGGTGCAGGCGCTGCTCGGCGTGGAGTGGGGCGCGGAGGTCGACGTCGAGACCTCCCTGGCCAAGGCACACCGGGCGATGGGCCGGGCCGACGAGCGGGAGCGGCGCTTCATCGAGGTGGCCACCGCCCGCGTGCAGGAGCCCGGTGCCGGCTCGGCCGCGGCGCTGCTGAGTTACCTCAACGCCTACCCCGAGGATGCGCTCGCGGTGAGCCTGGCGGTGCCGACGATCGCCTTCGGCGGGGCCACCGAGATCCCGGCCGAGGCGTGGGCCCTGGTCGAGGGGCTGCAGCCGGCGTATGGGCAGAACTGGTGGTGGCTGGGCATGCTGGCCTTCGTCCGCCAGGACCAGAGCCGCTTCGACGAGGCCGCAGAGCTCTCGGCTCAGGCATTGGCCGTGGAGCCCGCCGCCGGACATGCCGTGCATGCCAAGACGCACGCCCACTACGAGACGGGCGACCACGTGGCCGGTCTGGCCTGGCTAGATCGGTGGATCGCCACCTCGGGGGCCGCCGCCTCGCACCGGGCTCACTTCGCCTGGCACGCTGCCCTGCACGAACTCGCGCTCGGCGACGACGCGGCCGCCCACGCCCGCTTCGCCGCGCAGCTGGCCCCGCCTGAGGTCTCCGGCGTCCGTGCGCTCGTCGACTCGGCCTCGCTGCTCTGGCGCGGGTACACGCTCGGTGCGTGGGAACGTCCGGAGATCGCCCCGGTTCTGGCTACCGTTCCGGAGGGCCTGCTCTACGACCCACCGACCCCTTTCGTCGCCCTCCATGCGGCGGTGGCTCTGGCGGCAGCAGGCGACTGCCAGGGGCTGGCCCGGCTGCGCCGAGCTGCCGCGGCACGGTCCGAGCCGGCGTTCACCGACACGGTGGCACCACTGGCCGATGCCCTGGTGCACCTGCTGCTCGGCGACGCGGACCGCGCCACGGACGGCCTCACCGCCCTTTGTGGAGTGGACCGTCTCGGCGGCAGCGCTGCCCAGCGCGAGATCGTCGAGGACACCCTGCTGTTCTGTGCCACGAAGGCCCGCCGTTTCGATCAGGCGCAGGTCATCCTGCATGGCCGCCTCGAGCGCCGTAGGTCGCCCCGCGATGCTGCGCGCTGCCAACAGCTCAACAGCACCGAGAAGCACTGATCTGGCAGCGGTATCCGTCGGTCGGAGCGAGCGGCACCGTCGTGTTCGCTGGGTTCGGCCCCGCATTCGCCGATGAAAGCGATGGAATCGGTGCGTTGTCACAGGTAAATCTGTTGAGCTAATACTCAGGTATTTCCTGAAAACGCTTCCGGCCGCGTGGCACACATCTCGGTGTGACCTTTTACCTGCCGCCCATATCGGACCAAGCGGTGCACTTTGCTGTTGGAGGCCCCGGAACACGGGGGTTTCCGCGATATGTTCGCGGTCTTGACACAACCTTGAGGGCTTACAGCTTGTTGGGCCGTCGCCGTGGCAAGTTACATGAACCTCACACGGATGAACCCCCCGACACCCGTTGCTGATGGAGCCCCCGAATGACTGCCGAACTGATCGAGCGCCCGACCCGCAGCCTGACGCTGCCCGACCTCCGGGCGGTCCGCGGTAGCGCCGCGCTTCTCGAGGCCATGCGCCCGAAGCAGTGGGCCAAGCAGGTCTTCGTCGGTGCTGCCCCGCTCGTCGGAGGTGTGCTCGTGCACTGGTCGTCCTGGCCGCAGATGCTGCTGGCCGTCGTCGCCTTCTCCCTCGCCGCGAGCGCCGGCTACCTGCACAACGACATCGGTGACGTCGCCGACGACCGCAAGCACCCGCGCAAGCGGTTCCGCCCGATCGCCTCTGGCGCCCTGCCGATCCCGGTGGCTCGTGCCGCGTCCTTCGCGCTCTTCGCCATCGCGATCGCCGTCGCCGGGGCCAGCTCGTCCGATCTCGCCTTCGTCGTGGCCGCCTACTCGGTGCTCACCACGACCTACACGACCTACCTCAAGCACATCGCGACCGTCGATGTCGTCGCGGTTGCGGCTTGCTTCACCCTGCGTGCCATCGGCGGCGCAGTGGCCGTCCACGTGCCGGTGACGATCTGGTTCTTCGTCGTAGCCACCGCCGCCGCACTCTTCCTGGCTCTCGGCAAGCGCGAGGCCGAGCTGAAGTCGCTGCTCGAGGCCGGCCCGGACGTCGAGTTCAGCCGCCGCAGCCTGAAGAACTACTCGCTCAAGTACGTCCAGACCCTGCGGGCCCTGAGCCTGGCCACGCTGGTGAGCTCCTACATCGCCTGGGCCCTGGTCCGCACCGACGGCCTCACCGGCCACATCCCCTACTTCGCGCTCTCGATCGTGCCCTTCCTCGTGGTCATTGCCCGCTACGTCCGCAGCCTGAACGCCGGCGAGGGCGAGGACCCGCAGGAGGTCATCCGTCAGGACCGCGTCCTGCTGATCGCCGGCGCCGTCACCGCGCTGCTCGTCGGACTCGGCGCGTACTGACCGGTCGCCAGCACGCTCCGCAGGCGGGCTCCGGCCGGTACTGGAACCGGCTCCGGCCGGTGCCGGCACCGGCCGGAGCCCGTTTGCGGGGAGCTCCGGACGGCCTCGGCGCGCGACTCGGAGCTGTGCTGAGACGGACCCGACGCCCGATGAGCCGGGCGAATCACCCTGCAGCCCCTAATATCCGCACCAACCGGTCTTCGCCCCCGCGACGGCCTCCCGAAGACAGGAACTTCTCCGCCATGAGTGAGGTCGTCCTCTCCACGCGCCGGTCACGCCGCCTGGTACGTGCCGCATCGGTCGGTCTCGCCGGCCTGGTCTTCGCCGCCCTGGCGGTGGGCCCACAGGCCGCTGGCGCCGCGGCCAAGCCGGCCGGCGCCGCAGCTCCGGCGGGGATCAAGGTGGGCCTGGACGAGATGGGGCTCGGCACGCAGGTCGCCTTCACCGGCCTCACCACCGAGCGGGATCTCAGCATCCCGGTGCCCAACGGCATGAAGCCGTCCGCGCTCGTCGGCAACCTCGTCCTCCCCACCGACATCGGTAGCGGCTGGATCGAGGTCATCAGCGGCACGGTGCGCGTGGACGTCATCCGCTTCACCGCGAAGGATGCGAGCCCCAGCGGGATCAACCTCTCGATCCCGCTCACGAAGGTGCCCGTGGCCAACCGGTCGGCGTCGCTGCGGCTGGTGTCGCACGTCCTCCCGTTCGACCCGACCTGTTACGACCGCTCGTCGGCGTACCCGCTGACGCTGACCGCCCCCGCCGTCGTCTTCTCGGGCTCGGACACCTACTCGAACACGATCGCGGACTTCCTGCCGCCGATCCTGCGGACCATGACGATCGACGTGCGCGGCGCGTTGACGAGCGCCAGCAGCCAGGCCGTCCTCACGCTGAGCTCGCGCATCGTGCAGCGCTACTCGAGCCAGCCGACCGTCGTGAAGGTGAAGGAGATCGCAGCGGGGGCCACGCCGCCGTCGAGCAAGGACCCGCTCGTGCGCACGATCGTGATCGATCCGACCGGCAAGTCGGCGGTGACGGTGACCCCGACCGCCGGGCGTCCCGCACTGGTGGTCAGTGGCGACAGCGGCGCGCTCGTCGACGAGATCGCCGGCCTCACCTCCGACCTCAGCCAGATCGCACAGTCGAGTTCGGCGACGTTCGCCGGGGCCACCGCGCCCGTCTCGCTGGCCCCGTCGGTCTTCGACTTCACCGATCTCGGGATCGGCAACCTGAGCTCGACGTCGGCGGGCACCGTCGCGGTCTCCTTCGGCATCGACCAGGCCAAGCTGGGTGGCCGCGCCTCGAAGCTCGGGTTCGACCTGCGGGCCTCCTACACCCCGCTGCCTGCCAGCATCGGCGGCCTGATCACCTTCTCGGCCAACGGCACGCAGGTGGCGGCCTGGTCAACCCAGCACGGCGGCCAGCTGCATGAGCACGTCGACGTCCCGGCCGCGGACCTGACCCGCTTCACCACCTTCAGCCTGGCCCTGTCGTTGGTCGGGAGCGCCGGGACCTGCGGCGACGAGCTCACCGACACGCTGACGGTGGACCCGAGCTCGAGCGTCACCGTCTCCCTGGCCACCGGCGGGTCCGTGGGCTTCGGCTCGCTGCCACAGGCACTGGTCCCGGTCTTTGACGTGGCCATCGACGGCACCTCCTTCGCCGACCTGGTCCGTGCGAACACGATCGTCGACGGCCTGCAGGGCGAGACGTCGATCCCGCTCTCTCCCCAACTCGTCACCACCGGTCAGGCGCTGCAGGCGAAGGTGCCTGCGCTGGTCGTCTACCCGACCACCGATGCCCCCGCCTCGCTCGACCTGCCGCTGCGCCACGCCGACACCTCCAAGTACGTCGAGGTGGCTCCGGCACACACCACCGCCAGCGGCTCGGTGACGGCGCCGGTGCAGCTCGGCTGCCTGCAGGTGGCCGATGACACGGCGCACAAGCGCGTGCTCCTGGTGGCGACGAGCCCGGACGGCACCGGCGCCCTGCTGGACAAGGACCTCAACTGGCTCAGCGCCGAGCCGGCCCGGTGGTTCGCCCTCACGGGCAACGTGCTCGCCACGGCCGCCACGGGCGATCCCTTCACCCTCTCCGTCGGCGTGCCGGCCCAGCTCGCGTCCAGCAAGAAGATCTCGGCCGTGCTGGTCGCTGGGCTCAGCGCCGGTATCGTGATCGTGCTTGGCCTGCTTGTGCTCTGGGTAGCCCTCCGACGCCGCCGCTCTGCGTCGCGAGTCGGTGCAGCGCATTCGGGCGACTCGTCCGGAACCGGAGACGAGGGAGGCCGATGACGGCCGTCCTCGAGCCGTCGAGCAGCACGGAGGTCGGCGTGACGACGACTGCCGAGCCGGCCGCCGAGGTCCGCGCGCCACTGCCGTTCGCGGTGCGCTTCACCGCGCGCTGGGTGGCGCTGGCCGCCGCGCTCGCAGTGATCTTCTTCCCGACCTGGCGCACGGTGGCGCACGAGATCGGCGGCCACAGCCCGATCGGCTACCTGATTGCCGTGCCGTTCTGGGTAGCGCTCACCGCGCTGGGTTCGCGCCGGCGCCGCACCGTCGGCCTGCCGATCCACGACGCCGAGACCGACGGCATCGTCGGCGGCGGCATGCTCGCCATCGGCTTCGTGGGTCAGCGCCTGATCGGTCCGCGGCTGAACAGCCTCTACGACCTCTGGCACGCCGACCTCTTCGCCGTCTGGCTGGCGGCCTTCGGCTTCGCCGTGCTGCTCGTCGGGCTGCGCCCCGTCGGTCGCTTCCGTGGCGCGTGGGGCGTGGCGTTCCTGGTGTGGCCGCTGCCATACCGCATCGTCGGGGTGCTGCTGGGCGGCACCCCGCATGCCTTCGGCTGGATCGACGCGGCGATCACCGCTGCCGTGCTGGCATCGCTCTCGCGCTCGCGGCGGGTGGGGGGACTCACCTTCCTCGCCGCGGTCCTGATCGGTGGGGCCACCGCTCAGCTCGTCCCCGGACCGCTGCTCGTCGTCCAGCTGGTGCCGGTGATCACGGCGGCGCTCGCCGGCCTGCTCGTGCTCGCCGTCGGTGATCGTGGCGGTGAGGCGCCCGTACCCAATCCGAAGCCTGCCGTCAGCGCTGTGAGCCGTCAGCGCTGGCTGGTGCTGGTGCTCGTGACGGCCGGCGCCTTCTTCGCGCTGCCCCGCCCGCCGGCCACGCCCGCCCTGCGGTCCGTCTCCGCGGCCGCGTCCAGCCAGGCGAAGCTGGCCGCCAAGCATGCCTGGCAGGCACCGCTGGGGTGGCACGTCGTCAGCTCCGCACCCTCGACCTGGGTCGACGCCTACTACGGCTCGGACGCCACGTGGGAGCGGCAGAAGGTCGTGGCCGACAAGGGCCGCGCCGCGTGGGACAAGTTCAGTCGCCCCCGCACGATCATGATCGACACCCTCACCGTCGACGGTGCCCAGCAGTTGCGTGACTTCCCGGTGATCACCACCTACCCGATTGCCGGTGACCGCACCCGTGAGCCGGTGAACGTCAACCTCGGACACGGCATCACCGGGCAGCTCTACGACACGGTCGACGACACCCATGCGCTGACCTTCACCATGCTGACGATCACCTGGACCGTGCCGACCTCGCACGGCCCCAAGGCCCAGCGCGTCACGCTCATTAGCACCGACGACCACCGCTCCACCGCGATCTTCCCGCAGCCCGAGCCGTCGCTGTCGCAGTCCGTGCGCGCCTCGGTGAAACGGGTGCTGCGCGGCGACGCGACGACCCGCGACACGAACGTCGCCCCGAAGGACGCCGCGATGCTCGTCTCGGCGGGGACCTCGCTCGTCGCAGCCGTCGTCGGCGGGGCCTGACCATGACCACCACCGGCTTCGCCGAGATCACCCCCGAGGCATCCCGCAAGGCGCTGCACGAGGCCGTCGAAGGGCTCTGGGAGCGTGACCCCGATGCCTCGGCCCGGGTGGCCTTCGTCCGCTGGCAGAAGGTGGTGGCCGCCATGCTGACGCTCGTGGTGATCGCCGGACTGGTGATCTTCACCCGGTTCAGCGTGCAGGCACTCTGCCTAGCCTGTACCGCCGTCTACCTCGTGACCATGATCGATCGCACGGTGATCTTCCGCCGCGGACTCGACGGCAAGGCGATCGTGCGGATCAGCGACGAGGAGGCGCTGGCCCTCACCGATGACGAGTTGCCGTTCTACACCGTGCTCGTGCCTGCCTACAACGAGCCCGAGGTGGTCGGACGGCTGCTGGCAGCGATGTCCGCGCTCGTCTACCCGCCGGAGAAGCTCGAGGTGCAGTTGCTGCTCGAGGCCGACGACGAGGTGACGATCGAGGCGGCTCGGCGTGAGGCCAACGACCCGCGCATCCGCACCATCCTCGTGCCGGCGGCCGACCCGCGCACCAAGCCGAAGGCCTGCAACTACGGCCTGGAGTTCGCGGTCGGCGAGATCGTCACGATCTACGACGCCGAGGACAAGCCTGAACCGCTGCAGCTGCGCCGCGTGGTGGCTGCCTTCAACAAGCTCTCCTCCGATGTGGCCTGCGTCCAGGCCAAGCTCTCCTTCCACAACTCGCGGCAGAACCTGCTCACGGCATGGTTCACCGCCGAGTACGGCCTCTGGTTCGGTTACCTGCTGCCAGGGCTGATGGACTCGCGCTCGCCGATCCCGCTGGGCGGCACGTCGAACCACCTGCGCCGAGACGTGCTCGACGAGGTTGGGGCATGGGACCCGTTCAACGTCACCGAGGACGCCGACCTCGGCATGCGCATCGCCGGTGGCGGCTACCGCACGGCCGTCCTCGATTCGGTGACCATCGAAGAGGCCAACAGCGACATGATCAACTGGGTGCGGCAGCGCTCCCGTTGGTACAAGGGCTACCTGCAGACCTACCTGGTACACATGCGGCACCCGGCCCGGCTCTTCGGCCAGCTGGGGCTTCGCTCCTTCGCCCGCTTCAACCTCCTGATGGCCGGCACGCCGATCGTCGCGCTGCTGAACATGGCGTTCTGGTTCATCACGCTGCTGTGGATCCTCGGCCAGCCCTCCCAGATCTCCACGGCGTTCCCGCCCGTCACGTACTACTCGGCGCTGATCTGCATCGTGATCGGCAATGCCGCCACGCTGTACATGAACATCGTGGGCGCCCGCGCCACAGGGGACAGCCACCTGCTCTGGGCCTGCCTGACCGTGCCCCTGTACTGGGTGATGATGGGGATCGCCTCGACGAAGGGCTGCTGGCAGCTCATCACCAAGCCGTCGTACTGGGAGAAGACCTTCCACGGTCTGGACGCGGTCGAGGACGAGGCGGTCGAGGAGGCATGACCGCGATCCTTGACCGTCCTGCGCGTGTGCTGCCCCCGCCGGAGCCGCGCAAGCGCTCCGAAGAGCCGCACGTCCAGGGCGATGCGTGGCCGTCGTGGCTCATGTTCGGCGTCTCCTTCATCGCCTACGTCACGGTCGGCGCGGTGCTGGCGGTGCGCTACGGCTACATCGTCGGTGACGCCCTCTCGCGTACCGCGGATGCCTCCTTCGCGACGAACAGCCAGGACCCGCACCTGTCGGCGATCGGCTTCGTCTTCGGGCCGCTGCCGACCGTGGCGCAGATCCCGGTGCAGCTGTTCGCGAACTGGTGGCCGGACATCACGCGTTACGGCATCTCCGGCATCGTGGTGTCGTCGGCGTTCATGGCCGGGTTCCTGGTGCAGCTGGCGCTGACGATCCGTGATCGCGGTGCTTCCCGTCTGTGGTCGTTCGGCATCGCCGCCATCGTGGGCCTGCTGCCGATGATCGTGCTCTACGGCGCCAACGGCATGAGCGAGGCGCCGTTCCTCTTCTTCACGATGTGGGCCGTGCGGCGCCTCATCCGCTGGCAGCGCACCGATGACGTGCACGACCTGACGGCCGCCGGCCTGGCGGTTGGCCTCTGCTACCTGGTGCGCTACGAGGCGCTCGTCATCGGTGTGATGGGCGTGGTCGTGATCGTGCTGCGGCACCGGGTGCGGGGCTGGAAGCTGAACAAGGCGACGATGGACTCGAGCATCCTGCTGATGCCGCTGGCCATCACCTTCGCCTTCTGGACCGGCGCCAGCTGGCTGATCACCGGGGACGCCTTCGCCCAGTTCTCCTCCGTCTACGGCAACTCCGCCGTGCTGGCACAGAGCCGCAGCGGCTCGTCGTCGGTAGCGGTCTCCTTCCCCATCATCGAGACCCTGGTGCTCTCGCCCCTGCTGCCGCTGATCGCGATCGTCTCCTTCGGGCTGGCCATCCGGCGCCGCGACATCGACCTGCTGCCGGTGCTGCTGATCTTCGGGGCGGTGCTGGGCTTCGAGGCGGTGTCGGTGATCCGGGGTTCGACGTTCCCGTTCCTGCGCTACTACGTGCTGGCGATCCCGGCCACCGCCCTGCTGCTGGCCTTCCTGCGGCCTGGACGGGGTGGCTTGGAGGCCCGCCGGGCGGGTCCCGAGGCGCTGCCGCCGCGCACCGGCGCGCTGCCCGGCGGGGTGTCGCGGATCCTGACGAGCCTGGCGGTGGTGGTGGGGCTGATCGCTCCCGTGCCGGTGACGCTGCGCCTCATGGACAGCGCCACGCGGGCGCCGCAGGAGTACTACCTCAAGGCGATCTTCGACCGCCGCGGTGCGTCGGACGGCGCGCTGTCGGTACTGCGGACTTTCGGCACGGAGCGCGGCTTTGCGGCGTACCTCGACCGCCTCGACCTGCCCGACAGCTCCGTCCTCGTGGACACCTCCTCCGGGTTCGCGATCGTGGCGGCCTCGCTGCGCCGCAAGCAGTTCGTGATCACCTCCGACCACAACTTCGTCCGAGACCTCAACGATCCGAGCGAGTACGGCATCCAATACATCCTCGCCGTGCCGGATACTGGGCGAGGCACCGCCGATGCGATCAACCGGCGGTACCCGACGATGTACGACACGGGTGCCGACGTGGCGCACCTGGCGTTCGTCGTGCCACAGACGGCAGCCAACCAACTGCCCTGGCGGCTCTACCGGGTGAACGCAGGAGGTGGCAGCGGTGCCCATTGACGACATCGGACGCCCGGCCTCCCTGCACGGCTGGGGGCGCACCGCGGCCACCACCGCCACCGTGATGTCGCCGCGGTCGGTCGCCGAGATCTCCTCGGCGATCACGCGGGCGGGGTCGCGCGGTGTGATCGCACGCGGCCTGGGGCGCTCCTACGGTGACGCCGCGCAGAACTCCGGTGGTCTGGTCGTCGACACCACCCGCCTCGACCGCATCTCGCTCGACCCGGTCACCGGCCTGGTGACGGCCGAGGCCGGCGCCTCACTGGACGCGATCATGCGAGTGCTGCTGCCGCAGGGCTGGTTCGTGCCCGTGACTCCGGGCACGCGTTCGGTGACGGTGGGCGGTGCCGTCGGTGCCGATATTCACGGCAAGAACCACCATGTCGACGGCTCGTTCGGCACGTGGGTCCGATCGCTACTGCTCGTCGGAGCCGACGGCACGGTGCGGGAGGTGGCCGGCGACTTCGGCAACCCGCTCTTCGCGGCCACGATCGGCGGGATGGGGCTCACCGGTGTCGTGGCCGAGGTGACGTTCCAGGCGATCCGCTCCGAGACGGCCTACGTCTCGGTACTCACCCGCCGGGCGGCTAACCTCGCCGAGGCGCTCGAGCTGATGCGTGACGACAACGACTACCGCTACACCGTGGCGTGGATCGACCTGCTGGCGCGTGGCGAGACGATGGGGCGCAGCGTGCTGACGCTCGGCAACCACCTGACGCGCGCGGAGCTGCCCGCGTCGAAGCAGGCCCGGGCCTCGGCCTTCGCGCCAGCCACCCGGCTCAGCGCGCCGCCGATGCCGTCCGGGCTGCTCAACCCGCTCTCGGTGCGGGCCTTCAACGAACTCTGGTATCGCAAGGCGCCGCGGGTTCCTGCCACGACCATCGAGTCGATCGGGCACTTCTTCCACCCGCTCGACGGCGTCGCCGACTGGAACCGGCTCTACGGCCGGGCCGGGCTGATGCAGTACCAGTTCGTGGTGCCGCTGGAGGCCACCGCCGTACTGCGCGGGCTGGTCGAGCGGCTCAACGAGCACCAGCTCGCGTCGTTCCTGGCCGTGCTCAAGCGGTTCGGGCCTGGCAGCGGGGGGTACCTGTCCTTCCCGACCGGTGGCTGGACGCTGGCCGTCGATCTGCCGGTCCGCCCCGGTCGGATGGCCGGCGTCTTCGACGAGATGGATCGCGAGGTGGCTGCGGCCGGCGGCCGGATCTACCTGGCCAAGGACGCTGTGATGCGTCGCGGGATGGCCGAACAGATGTACCCCGACCTGGAGAAGTTCCGGGCGGTCCGCGCAGACATCGACCCCTCCGGGGTCTTCGTCTCCGACCAGTCCCGACGCCTCGGGCTCTGACGCACTCTCTAGGGGATAACGCATGAAGGACGCACTCGGCCGGGTCGACTCGGTGGTGCTGCTCGGTGGCCGCAGTGACATCGGGCTCGCCGTGGTGACCAAGCTCGTCGCCGCCGGCGCGCGTCGGGTGGTGCTGGCGGCTCGCGGCCCGGCCGATGACGCCGTGGCTGCGCTGCTCGCGGCGGGCGCGACCTCCGTCGACACCGTGGAGTTCGACGCGCTGGCTGTGTCGTCGCACGCCGGTGTCGTGGACTCGATCTTCGACAAGCTGGGCGACGTCGACGTGGTGGTCTCGGCCTTCGCGGTGCAGTCGGCCCAGGAGGTCTACGACGCGTCGCCGACGGCCGCCGCGGATGCGGTGACGGTGAACCTCTCCGCGCAGATCTCCACCGGTCTGGCGGTGGCCACCCGGCTGCGGGCGCAGGGCCACGGAACGCTGGTGCTGCTCTCGTCGATCGCCGGTGTGCGGGTGCGTCCGGCGAACCTCGTCTACGGGGCGACGAAGGCCGGCCTGGACGCCTTCGGGGTGACGCTGCACGACATGCTTGCCGGCTCCGGCGCCGGAGTGCTCGTGGTGCGGCCCGGCTTCGTCTCGACCAAGCTCACCGAGGGGCTGCCGACCGCGCCGTTCGCGACCACGCCTGAAGCCGTGGCCGATGCGGTGGTGGGCGCGCTGGCCGCGGGCAAGCGCGTGGTGTGGGTGCCCCGGGTCGTCGGCGTGGTGGCTGCGGTGTTCCGCGTGCTGCCCCGGCCGGTGTGGCGCAAGATCTCCGCCTAGCCGGAGAGGGTGACGCTCGTCGTCGGCCGCAAGGTGGGTCGCTGCGCGCTGGGGATCTGCTGCAGCAGGTAGTACGCGAGGACGACGAAGAGCACGAGCACGAACAGCGCGAAGACGGTGCGTCCGGCGAGTCGTCGGAGATCAGCCACCCGGTGAGCCTAATGGGACGTGAGGGGCGCCGCACCGGCGCCCGTACCCTGGGCTCATGACCACGCCGCCTCGCGTCAGCCGGCTGGGTGGGGTGCGCGAACGAGCCCGCTCGACTCCGTTCGGCCGGATCGCGTGGCGGGTGGGTGTCACGATCCTCGGGGCGCTCGTGATCGCGATCGGCATCGTCCTGCTGCCGCTGCCAGGGCCCGGCTGGGTGATCATCTTCGGTGGCCTGGGAATTCTCGCCACCGAGTACCCGTGGGCCGCTCGGCTGCTGCGCCAGCTGCGCGACCTGGTGAAGCGTTGGGGGGAGTGGCTGCGCTCGAAGGGGCTGGCCGTGCAGATTCTCGCCGGCATCCTGAGCGTCGCGTTCCTGGCGGCGATCATCTACGGCTGCTACCTGCTCTACCGGGCGCTGGGCACCTAGTGCTTCGACCGCGGTGGCTGAACCTCTACCCGTGCCCCGTGTAGGCTGTCGAGGCCGTCACGGTAGACGGGCGCGTAGCTCAGTGGGAGAGCACTCGCTTCACACGCGAGGGGTCGCTGGTTCGAACCCAGCCGTGCCCACCAATGGAGGCCCCGGGATTCCGGGGCCTCCGTCGTCTGTTGGACGCGCAGCCTGACCGCGCTCGCGGGCCTGCGCGCTGATGTTCACCGGGCGGCCAGTCCGGCGCGGTTCGCCGTTCACCTGGTTGCGGCTGACTGGCCCCACTAGGACAGCAGGGGAGGCCGAAGTGCACAACACGCAGATGGCACACATGCAGCTGTCGATCGACACCTATCTTCGTCGCGACCGCCATTACGACGTGCTCGACTTCGGCTCGCAGGCCGCGGGCAACGGGCACACCCACCGCGAGCTGCTGGAGGGCTACGACGTCACCTACACCGGGGTGGACGTCACTGCCGGTGAGAACGTCGACGTGGTGATGCGCAAGCCGTACCGGCTGCCGATGAAGACGAACAGCTTCGACCTCGTGATCACCGGGTCGGCGTTCGAGCACATCCCCTTCATGTGGGCGTCGTTCCTCGAGATCTCCCGGGTCGTCCGGCCAGGCGGCCTGATCTTCCTGACCGCGCCGTCACGGGGCCACATCCACTTCGAGATGGACTGCTGGCGCTTCTACCCCGACTCGATGCGGGCGCTCGCCGCATTTGCGCGGATGGAGCTGGTGGAGGCCCACACCGACATGCCGCCGAAGGGCGAGGGCGGCCGGGTCGACTACACCGAGGTGAGCTTCCCGCGTAATTACTGGGGCGACACGGTCGGGGTGTTCCGCAAGCCGCTGCGCTACTCCTACCTGGTGCGCGGTATCCGCGAGGTCGTGGTGTGGTGGGCCAACCGGATCGGCGGCATCGAGAAGACCCCACGCAAGTACGGCAGCAAGGCCCGCTACGACCTCGTGCCCCAGCGTGGTCCGCGCCCGCAGGCTGCGCCGGCTCCTGTGGCGCCTACTCCCGTGGCTGCTGCTCCGGCGGACACCCGTCCCGAGACCGGCTGACCCGCTCTCCCGAGGTCGCGGCTGAGCAAATCCTGGCACTGCCGAGGGATGGTTGCTGACCGTCTGACAAGATGTTAAGTCTCTGTTACTTTTGTTCATCTAGCAGCAACTGCAGAGGCGGAAGATGACAACCATGACAGCCACACGTCGACGTGCTAGCCGCCCAGTACGACGGATCCGTCGCTGGATGCGCCACAGCACCAACGGCGAGATCGGCACCGCGCTGATCGGCATCGGCTCCCTGTTGATCGCCCTCGCCGCGCTGATCTGGTACCTGGCCTAGCGCCGCCGCTGCCGCGGCTGGTCAACCGGCGTCAGCTGGTCGAACGGATCAGGTCGAACGGATCAGGTCGAACGGATCAGGTCCGCGATCGAGTCGTCGTCGCAGCTGTCCCAGAACGCGCCGACCACGTCGCCGATCTGCCCGAAGGACGCCGCCTCGAAGAG
>JAOPUX010000028.1 GCA_025963285.1 Jatrophihabitans sp. | reverse complement strand
TCGACCCATGGCAGGACGGCGCGGGGAACGCGATCCTGGGCAAGCGCGCTGATGGTCTCTACGCCGCCGACGCCGTGGTCATCTCGATCCCCCGCCAGGTAGGCAAGACCTTCCTGATCGGCTCGATCATCTTCGCGCTGTGCATCAACACGCCTGACACGTTGGCGCTGTGGACTGCGCACCGCTACGTCACTGCGGCCGACACGTTCAACGATCTGAAGTCGATGGCGCAGCGTGCCGAGCTCGCGCCGCACGTGGCGCGGGTGACGACGGGCACCGGAAACCAGGCGATCGAGTTCCGCAATGGGTCGAAGATCCTGTTTGGGGCCCGCGAGCGTGGTTTCGGACGCGGTTTCAAGAAGGTCGGCATCCTCGTCTTCGACGAGGCCCAGATCCTGACCGAGAACGCGATCGACGACATGGTTCCGGCGACCAACAGGGCGCCGAACCCGCTGATCGTCTACATGGGCACGCCACCCAAGCCGAGCGATCCTGGCGACGTCTTCACGAACCTGCGGACCGAGGCGCTCGCGGGTGACTCCGAGGACACGTTCTACCTGGAGCTGAGTGCGGACCACAACGCGTCCCTGACCGACCGTGAGCAGTGGGCGAAGGCGAACCCGTCCTACCCGTCGCACACGTCCGCGCGTGCGATTCTGCGGATGCGCAAGAACATGACCCCGGAGTCGTTTCTGCGCGAGGCGTACGGGATCTGGGACGGCACGGCAACGGTCGGGGTCTTCTCATCCGGCTCGTGGGCCAGGTGCTCGACCACATCGCCACCGCCGCCGCCTGCGGCACTAGGCATCGCCGCCGACGTGGATCAGGTGTGGCTCTCACTCGGGGCCGCTTCCGCGGGAGACAAGCCGCACCTCGGATCGGTTCTGCGGTTGCGCGCCGATCGTGACCGTGGGCGGTTCGTCTCCGAGGTCAAGCGCATCCAGGACGAGCGGCAATGTGTCGTGGCGATCGATGTCAAAGGGCCAGCCGCCTACCTGATCCCCGAGCTTGAAGCGGCAGGCGTGGCGCTGACCATGGCCGGTCTCGATGACTTCATCCAGGCGTGCGCGGACCTGCGATCCGCGGTCGAGCTGACCGCAGTCGAGCACGGGAACTACGACGACCTGAACGCCGCCGTGGACGCGGCCGGGTGGCGAAAGGTTGGGGACCGGCGCGCGTTCGCGCGCAAGAACGGCGACATCTCGTCGCTTGAATCCGTCGCATTGGCCCTGTGGGGCGCAGGCGCCAAGCGCGCATCCAAGTATGAAGACGCCGACATGGTCGTCGTGTGACTCCCAAGGGGGACTGATGGCGCGTCGCGACCGGCTCATCCGCCAAGTCCTCCGGGAACGGTTCGTAGTCACCTTGCGCAGCGGCGAGTCCTTCGACGGGCTCCTGCTCGACGTGGACGACAAGACGTTCCGCCTGGGTGACGCCGCTGCCCTGGATGGGCGGAACCGGGCGCTGGTCGACGGTGAGCTCTACATCCCCCGCGGCGATGTGGTCTACCTCCAGCGGCCCGGCGAGGTCCGCACATGATCCTCTCTGGAGGCCAGGCCGTGGACCTGGCACCGCAGTCGCTGGGTGAGACGACCCCGACGTTGTCCAACGGCTACTTCTACGCCAGCAACGGGCTGTCTCTGTCGGGAAAGTTCGCCACGTACGCGGCCCTGTACCGGGCGCAGCCCTCGATCGCGACGTTGGTCGACAAGGTCGCGAACTCGGCGGCTCGCCTGACGATCAAGGTGTGGGACGAGACCCCGCCGACCGGCAAGGTCCAGGACACCACGTCGCCGTACGCGAAGCTGATCGCGGAGCCGACCCAGTACATGTCGCCGTTCAACTTCTACCGGTGGACGTTCTCGACCTACGAGGTCTACGGCGAGGCGTTCTGGTACAAGCAGCGGGACACTTCCGGCCAGGTGGTCGGGCTGCTGCCGATGCATCCGTCGCGCACGATCGTGAAGCGTGACGACGACGGCAACACGGTTTTCGTGTTCTCCATCGGCGGGGTTGGTGCGGCCGGGATCCTCGAGGCTCCCGCTGATGACGTGGTCCCGTTTCAGCGCTACAACCCGGACAGCCTCATGCGCGGCATGTCCCGCCTGGAGCCGTTGCGCTCGACGCTGCTGAACGAGGACGCGGCCCGCAGGGCGACAGCTTCGTGGTGGCAGCGCGGCGCCCGCCCTTCGGTGGCCCTGAAGCACCCCGGGAACCTGACACAGGGCGCCCAGGACCGCCTCAAGGCGACATGGGAGTCCCGCCACGCCGGTGCCGACCTGATGGGCGGAACGGCCGTGCTCGAGGAGGGCATGGAGGCGCAGATCATCCAGCTCACCGCGGATGAGATGCAGTACATCGAGTCGCGGAAGATGAACCTGCAGGAGTGCTGCATGGTCTTCGACGTGCCGCCGCCGGTGGTGCACATCCTCGACCACGCGACGTTCAGCAACATCACCGAACAGATGCGGTCGATGTACCGGGACACGATGGCGCCCCGGCTGGAGGACTTCGAGTCGGTCATCGACTTCCACCTCCGCGCGGAGTTCTTCGCCACCTCGGACCACCCGGCCCGCTTCGCGTTGGACGAGGTGCTGCGTGGCGACTTCGAGACTCGTGCCACGGCGACCCAGCAGCTGGTGAACACGGGCGTGATGATGCCCTCCGAGGCTCGTCCCCTGTTCGACCTGCCTGATGCCGGCGGGATCGCGAACCACCTGTACGCCAACGCGGCTCTGGTGCCGCTGGGCTCCTCGGTCCACGGGCAGCAGGACGTATCCACGACGGGCGAGCTGATCCCGTCGCCGATGCCTTCTGGGGCCCCGAAGCCGCCACCGCCGGAAGCCCCGCCCGTCACAAGCACCGCGCGGTCCCTGATGGGCAATCTCGGCCGGGTGGCGAGCGCTGGTGGCGACGTTCGCGCCGCCCTGGTCAAGGAGTACGGCAAGGGCGTGGACGCCCCGGAGATCCGTCAGGTGGTCGCGAAGGCGCTGTCCACCTATGGGCTCGACGACTCGGTCGATGACATCGCAGACGCGTGGGCGCGTGACGTCCTCAGCGAAAGGGAGAGTGCATGAACATCATCCGCAAGGACGCGACGATCACCCCCACGGGCGAGGACGGGGACTTTCCCGGGACGTTCGAGGTGGTGCTGTCGGCACCCACCAAGGACCGTGACGGCGAGACGCTGACCTCAGACGGCTGGAAGCAGCCACTGCCGGACCACATCACGTTCGACTCTGACCACGGCATGTCCGTGGCGACCACGGTTGGATCCGGTGTCCCCACCCTGAACGACGCGGGCCAACTGGTCGTGGCGGGCACCTACTCCTCCCTGCCTCGGGCGCAGGAGGTACGGACCTTGGTGAACGAGGGCCACATCCGTACCACCTCGGTGGCGTACATGACCGAGGACAAGGACCAGAAGGATGGGAAGCCCGCGCTGCGGGAACTCCTCAACGGCGCGTTCGTCGCGATCCCCTCCAACCGGGAGGCGCTGGTCATGGCCTCCAAGGCGGTGAAGGCGGGCGCACGCAACAACGCCACCGACGCCGGAACGATCCAGTCCATCCACGACGCGTCTGCCGCGCTCGGTGCGGACTGCTCGGGAGCGAAGTCGTTCATCCCGGTCTCCAAGGACGCCGACACAGAAGCAGCCACCGATCCCGGTGCGCTCGCGCAGGCTGTCGACGCCGCGATCGACGAGGCCATCGACCTGCTGGCGTCG
>JAOPUX010000177.1 GCA_025963285.1 Jatrophihabitans sp. | reverse complement strand
GTCACCATCGGCTTCGGCGCCTCGCTCTTCGACCAGCGCTACGGCCTGTCGGCCCGGCGCCCGCCCGGCCTGAAGGCCATGCCCGTGTTCGGCGACGACGCGCTCGTCGCGGCCGAGACCCACGGTGACGTGCTCCTGCAGCTGTGCGCCAACAGCGAGGACACCCTGCTGCACGCGCTGCGCGACCTCATGCGCGAGACGCGCGGGGTGCTCGCCCCGCGCTGGAAGGTCGAGGGCTTCCTGCCGCCGCCCGCGCGCGGGCCCGGCGCCGGGCGCAACCTGCTGGGCTTCAAGGACGGCACCGCCAACCCCGACGTCACCGACCCGGCGCTCATGAACCAGCTGGTCTGGGCAGGCAAGGGCGAGCCGGCCTGGGCAGCCGGAGGCTCGTACTTCGTGGTCCGCACGATCCGCATGCTCGTGGAGTTCTGGGACCGCGTGTCGATCAGCGAACAGGAGCGCATGATCGGCCGCCGCCGCGACACCGGCGCACCGCTGTCCGGAAGCAAGGAGAGCGACCTGCCGAACTTCACCAACGATCCGGTCGGCGCCACCATCCCGCTCGATGCGCACATCCGGCTGGCCAACCCGCGTGTCAAGGCCACCGACGACAGCCGCATCCTGCGCCGCGCGTACAACTATGACCTGGGCATCGACAGCAACGGCAACCTCGACATGGGACTGGTCTTCACCTGCTTCCAGCAGGACCTCGACCGGCAGTTCGTCGCGGTGCAGCACCGGCTGGCCGGCGAACCCCTCGTCGACTACATCTCGCCTGTCGGCGGCGGCTACTTCTATGCGCTGCCAGGCGTCCGCGACGCGCGCGATTGGTATGCACACGATCTTCTTAGCTAAAACTGTCGATCAGCGTTAATCGGTCATTCACCGCAGAGTGCGGCCGACGTCCCCCGAGCAGACGAGCGTCACGGGAGCAACTTTCCAACGAAGGGGAATCTCGTGCCCACTCTTTCTCGTCGCCGCCGGACCCTCGTGGCCGGTGCCGGAGTCGCCACCCTGGCCGTCGCCGGACTGCTGGTGGCCGGCGCCTCCGGCTCGTCGGCCAAGGCAATTCCGGACCGCTCGGCCATCACGGCCAGCCCGATCAAGCATCTCGTCGTCATCTTCGACGAGAACGTCTCCTACGACCACTACTTCGGCACCTACCCGAAGGCCAAGAACACCGACGGCACGCCGTTCTACGCGGTGACCAGCACGCCGAAGAACAACAACCTGGTCACCTCCGGGACGCTCGAGAGCAACCCGAACCTCTACAGCCCGACGCGGCTCACCCCGTCCGAGGCCCTCACCTGCGACCAGAACCACGCCTACGGCCCGGAGCAGAAGGCCGAGAACAACGGCGCGCAGAACGCCTTCGTGCAGAACGTCTCCGTCGACTCGTGCTCCGGTGAGTACGGCACGCCCGGCCTGTCGATGGACTACTACGACGGCAACACCGTGACCGGGTTGTGGAACTACGCCCAGCAGTACGCGATGTCGGACAACTCCTTCGACAGCACCTTCGGACCATCGACTCCGGGCGCCCTCAACCTCGTCTCCGGTCAGACGCACGGCTTCAAGGAGGTCGACTCGGTGACGGGCAAGCAGGTCACCACGCCCGGCACCTATGTGCTCGCCTCGCCGGACAAGAACGGCGTCGGCACCGTGATCAACGACCCCGACCCCGCCTACGACGACTGCGCGGACAACAACCACACCTCGACCAACACCCTCGCCGCGGCCACCGGAATCAACATCGGTGACCTGCTCAACGACCGGGGGGTCACCTGGGGTTGGTTCCAGGGCGGCTTCACGCCGACGACCAAGGCCACGGGCAGCAAGCTGGCCGTCTGCGGATCGACCCACACCAACATCGGCGGCGGCAGCTCGGCCGACTACAGCGCGCACCACAACCCGTTCGAGTACTACGCCTCGACCTCGAACCCGCACCACCTGCCGCCGACGTCGACGGCGATGATCGGGCACTCCGACCAGGCCAACCACGAGTACGACCTCAGCTCCTTCAACAAGGCGGTCGCCGCGAACAACATCCCCGCGGTGAGCTTCCTGAAGGCGCCCGAGTACCAGGACGGCCACGCCGGCTACTCCGACCCCATCGACGAGCAGCACTTCCTCGTCAGTGAGATCAACCGGCTTCAGGAGTCGCCGGCCTGGTCCAGCACCGCGGTAGTCATCGCCTACGACGACTCCGACGGCTGGTACGACCACGTCGCCTCGACGATCACGAACGCCTCGCACGACGCCACCAACGACGCGGCCATCTGCAACACCTCCAAGGCCAAGGTCGCCGCCGGCTACGCCGACCGGTGCGGCCCCGGCCCGCGGCTGCCGTTGCTCGTCATCTCCCCCTGGGCGAAGACGAACTACGTCGGCCACACCCCCCTCGAGCAGGCTTCGATCACGAAGTTCATCGAGAACAACTGGTTCACCGGTGCCATCGGCGGCGGCTCCTTCGACGCCCGTGCCAACAACCTCACCGGCCTGATGGACTTCACCCAGTCCAACAACAAGCAGGTGCTGCTCAGGACCAGCGGCGCGATCGCGTCGATCACGCCGATCAAGTACAACAAGCCGGTCATCGCCACGAAGGTGATCACCGCCAAGCCAGTGGCGAAGGCTCCGATCACGGTCAAGCCGATCACCAGGTAGTTCCGCACGTCTGCACGATCACGTCGGCCCCGGGGCGATCCCCCGGGGCCGACGTGCGTCACGGGGCAGCGTGTGGGCGATAATGTGGCAGACGCCGACCGAAGGGGACGTGTGCCATGCAACCGGCCGAGATCCGCGACTCCGGCGCCCTGCTCGGCACCGCCTTGGGCGAGGTCGCCGAGATTGCGCGTGATGTGCACAAGGCCGTCTCCAGCCGGCTCTTCGGGCTCATCGGCGGCGCCGCGGCGCCGGTGCAGCAGGCCCACGACGCCATCTCCGCCGTGGCCTACGGTGGTGCGCGGATCGGGGTGCGGGCCATCCCCGCCGCGGTGGGTGCCGCGGCCTCGGTGCTGCGTGATCCCACCGTCGAGTCGATCGACGACAACCCGCGGGCGCACTTCGCCCTGAGTGCCCTCAACGGGTTCTGGGGCGACCGCCTCGCCGAGCAGCGCGCCGCCCTGGCCCCGGCGCTCAGCCTGCGCACCCACGACGGCCGGCTGCGCAGGGTCGCGGGCAACCTCGGCCATGACGCCGCCGACCAGGCCACCGGGCGGCTGGTGGTCTTCGTCCACGGCCTCTGCGAGAGCGACCGCTACTGGTGGTACGGCGCCGGGAAGCACCACGCCGACCCCGATGTCACCTTCGGCTCACTGCTGCGCGACGAGCAGGGCTGGACGCCGCTCTACGCCGTCTACAACACGGGGCTGCACGTCTCCGAGAACGGCCGGCTGCTCGCCGACTACCTCGATCGGCTGGTGGCGTCGTGGCCGGTGCCCGTCACCGAGGTCGCGCTCGTCGGGCACTCGATGGGCGGGCTCGTGGTGCGGTCGGCGGCCCACCAGGGCGCCGAGGGTGGGCAGGCCTGGATCGAATCGCTGCGGCACGTCGTCGGGCTGGGCGCCCCGCACCATGGCGCGCCGCTGGAGCGCTTCGTCAATCGGGGCACCCATGCGATGGCGCGGCTGCCCGAGACCCGCCCCTTCGCCGACTGGCTGAACCGGCGCAGCGTGGGCATCAAGGACCTGCGACACGGCTCGGTGCTCGAGGGCGACTGGTTCGGCATCGACCCCGACGACCACCTCGATCACCGCACCGACGCCACGCTGCTGCCGGGCGTGGCGTACTCGATGGTCTCGGCCACGCTCTCTCGCCGGCCCGACGGACTCTTCGCCCACGACCTGCTCGTGCAGCACACGAGTGCCCACGGCAGCGGCCCGGCGCGCCCCATCGACTTCGACGTCGACCGGCTCTTCCACATCGGCCGCCGCACCCACTTCGACCTGCTCTCCGACCCGCAGGTCTACGCGGTGCTGCGCGGCTGGCTCGCCGGCGCCGACGGCGCCGCCCCTGCCACCGATCCGGACGACGCCCCCAACGCGACGGCCGCCGGATGATCACGGTCGAACGCCGCTTCGACGTCGGCACCCCGGTGCGCGTCGTCTTCGCCTACCTCTCGGACTTCACCAACACCAACAGCTGGGATCCGGGCACGGTGCGCACCACGCGCACCGACACCGGCCAGCTGGGCGTCGGCTCCACCTTCCACAACGTCTCCCAGTTCCGGGGCCGGCAAACCGAGCTCGACTACGAGCTCACGCGTCTCGAGCCGAACAGGCACCTGACCTTCACCGGCCGCAACTCCACGGTGACGGCCGTCGACGACCTCAGCTTCGCGCCGTCGGCCACCGACGGCACGCTGGTGACCTACCGGTCCCACTTCACCTTCCACGGCGTGTACCGGCTGGCCGAGCCGTTCCTGCGCCGGGGCTTCGAACCGATCGCCGACGACACGGTGCAGCAGCTGGCCGAGGTGCTGCGGTCGCTGCACTGACGCGCACACCCAGCAGTAGAACAAGTTCTCGTTCTGGGCTAACGTCGCGGCCATGGACCTGGCAGTCATCCGCGAGATCGAGCAGCTGAAGTACCGCTATCTGCGCTCCCTGGACCTCAAGCTCTGGGACGACTTCGCCCAGACCCTCACCGAGGACGTCGACGCGACCTACGGCGAGCGGCTGCAGTTCAGCGGCCGCGACCGAGTGGTCGGCTACATGCGGGAGTCGCTGCCGGGATCGATCATCACGCTGCACCAGTGCCATCACCCCGAGATCGCAGTGGACGGCGACACCGCCACCGGCACCTGGTACCTCGAGGACAAGGTGCTCGTCACCGAGCACCGGCTGATGCTCACCGGAGCGTCGTTCTACACCGACGACTACCGGCGCGGCGAGAGGGGGTGGCAGATCGCGAAGACGCGCTACATCCGCACCTTCGAGGCGATGGAGTCGCTGCCGGAGAGCTGGAACCTGCTGGCCAGCCGCTGGGCAACCACCCCGGCGGGCTGAACGGCGTACCGTCGCCAGTACTGAGGGTCTCCCGCACGCCGGCCTCCGATGCCGGCCTCGCCCCCTAGCGCACGATGACCGTGACTGAGGCGAGCCATGCACCTGCCCTGGAGCAAGACACCTTCCCCCGAAGCTGTGAAGGGCGCCACGCCCGGGATGACCCGGTCGCAGGCCTCGCTCTCCGGTCCGGACGGCGACGGCAAGGAGCACAACCTGCAGTACTGGCTTGACTCCGGCTTCCTGACCCTGCCGAAGGACCCCGGCCGCACCGGGATGTAGCTCAGTCGGCGAACAGGCCCCGCGAGCCAAGGATCGACGTCACCGTGATCTCGATGACGACCCGCAGCGGGTTCACCCGCGGCTCGCGGTAGCGCTCGGCGTAGCGCCGGACCGCGTCGGCCACCCGCTCCGGATCGTCGCTGACGACACCGGTGCCCGACAGGGTCAGCCACTGCGCACCGTCGAACTGGCTCAACGCTGCGTCGCCGCCGGCGGCGAGGTTGCGCGCCTTGCGGCTCGGCCCGCTGGTGATCACCCTGGCCAGCCCGGAGTCGGCGTCCCAGGTGAAGCCCACCGGCACGACGTGCAGCGACCCGTCAGGCAGCAGCGAGGTGAGCGTGGCCACCCGCCTCTCCCGAAGGAACCGCAGGCCGGCATCGTTGAGGTCGCTCGGTGATCCACGCACCATGCCAGCGTAGGCGGCCCGCGCGGCCCTAGACTCGCCCGCATGGCCGATGACGCCCCCAAGACACCCGCCGCCCCCAAGGTCAAGGCGCGACCCAACGGACTCGACAAGCCGATCACGGCCAAGATCATCAAGGCCATGTCGACGACTCACACCTGGCTCTACCGGACGAGCGGCGGACGGCTCGGGCGCAAGTGGCGGGTGGGCAGCGCGCTACGCCACGGCGTGCCGATCTGCCTCGTCACCACCATCGGCCGCAAGAGCGGGCAGCCGCGCACCGTGCCGCTGCTCCACCTGCCCGACGGCAACCGGGTGATCCTGGTGGCCTCGCAGGGCGGCCTGCCCACGAACCCGCAGTGGTACGGCAACCTGGTGGCCAACCCGAAGGTGGAGGTGCGGGTGGGGCGCAACAGCCGCGCCATGATCGCCCACACCGCCGACGCCGACGAGCGGGCCGCACTCTGGCCCAAGCTGGTGGCCGCCTACGCCGACTTCGACAACTACCAGTCATGGACCGACCGCTCGATCCCCGTAGTCGTCTGCGAGCCGGTCTGACGTGAGCGGCAAGCCGATCTGGAGGCCGGACCCGGCACGGACCGAGCAGGCCCGCCTCACCGACTTCACCCGCTTCGCCGCGGCCCGCAGCGGTCGCGACCTGCCCGACTATGCCGCCCTGTTGGCGTGGTCGATCGAGGACCTGGACGCCTTCTGGCGGGCGCTGTGGGACTACTTCGACATCCAGGCCGTCACCGGCAGCGACATCGCGCTGGCAGCCGACACGATGCCCGGGGCCGACTGGTTCCCGGGCGCCACGCTGAACTACGTCGACCAGGTCTTCCGGGACCGGCCGGCCGACGAGGTGGCCGTCATCGAACTCGACGAGTCCGGCCGGCAGCTCGAGGTCAGCTGGGCCGAGCTGCGCCGCCAGACGGCCGCCCTGGCCGCCACGCTGCGTGCCCACGGCGTGGGGGTCGGCGACCGGGTGGTGGCGTACCTGCCGAACGGGGTCGAGGCGGTGGTGGCCTTTCTGGCCACGGCCTGTCTCGGTGCGGTCTGGTCGGCCTGCGGGATGGACTATGCGCCGAGCGCCGCGCTGGGGCGCTTCGGGCAGCTGGAACCGGTTGCGCTGATCGCCGCCGACGGCTACCGGAACGCCGGCCGGATCCACGACCGCGCCGAGGCCGTGGCCGAGCTCCGAGCCGGGCTGCCGACGCTTGCCCTGACCGTCACCGTCCCCCGCATCGCCGATGGCCCGGCCGACGGGCTGAGGTGGGACGACGCCACCGCAGGCGACCCCGTGCTGGAGTGCGTCCCGGTGCCCTTCGAGCATCCACTCTGGGTGCTCTTCTCCTCCGGCACCACCGGACTGCCCAAGGGCATCGTGCACGGCCACGGAGGCGTGCTGCTCGAACACCTGAAGGCCTTGGCACTGCAGAGCGACCTCGGCCCCGGCGACCGCTTCTGGTGGTACACGAGCCCCAGCTGGATGATGTGGAACCTGCAGGTCTCCGGCCTGCTGGTCGGCGCCACGATCGTCTGTTACGACGGCAGCCCGGCCCACCCGGAGACCGGTTCGCTCTGGCAACGCTCGGCCGAGTACGGCGTCACGATGCTCGGCACCAGCCCCGGCTACCTGGCCGCCTGCGCCAAGGCGGGCGTGGAGCCCGGCCACGAGTACGACCTGGGGGCGCTGCGGACGCTGGGTGTCACCGGCTCCACGCTGCCGGCCTCGACGGCCTACTGGTGCCGCGATCACCTCGGCCCCGACGTGCAGGTGGCCTCGATGTCCGGCGGCACGGACGTGGTGACCGCCTTCGCCGGAGGAGCCCCGACGGTGCCCGTCTGGGCCGGCGAGATCTCCACCGCCTGGCTGGGCGTGGCCTTGGACGCCTTCGACGAGCAGGGGCAGAGCGTGCGCGGCCGGCTGGGCGAGCTCGTCATCACCAGGCCGATGCCGTCGATGCCGGTGGGGTTCTGGGACGACCCGGACGGTGCCCGGTACCGGGACGCCTACTTCGACACCTATCCCGGGGTGTGGCGGCACGGTGACTGGGTGACGATCAGCGACCACGGCAGCATCGAGATGCACGGCCGCTCCGACAACACCCTCAACCGCAACGGGATCCGGATGGGCAGCGCCGACATCTACGAGGCGGTCGAGCAGCTGCCCGAGATCACCGAGGCGATGGTGATCGGCATCGACGAGCCCGGCGGTGGGTACTGGATGCCGCTGTTCGTGGTGCTCGCCGCGGGGGCCCAGCTCGACGACGCCCTCCGCGCCCGGATCACGGCGTCGATCCGCGAGCATGCCTCGCCGCGGCACGTCCCCGACGAGGTGCTCGTAGCGCCCGGCATCCCGCACACGCGCACCGGCAAGAAGCTCGAGGTGCCCGTGAAGCGCCTGCTCCAAGGCACCGGCGGCACCTTCGACGCCGGCTCCGTCGACGATCCCGGCCTGATCGACTGGTACCTCGAGGCCGGGCGCCGGCGCAGCAGCAGCCCGCTTTCGGGCGACTTGCGCCGTATCTGACGCTATCCGGCCGAAAGCGCGGGGTCCGGCGAGGAGGCGGCGTCCCGTTCAACAGCGCGTCGCCAACGGGGCGCCTGCGGTTCATCCATGATCGTTACGTTTCCGACCATGCGTCGTCGGATCGGCACCCTCGTCCTTGCTGGAGCACTCGTCGCCGGAGGGATCACGGTGCTGAGTCAGAGCGCCTTCGCCTCCCCCGTGCCGACCAACTTCAAGGCCGGCGACCTCGCCGTCTACCGGGTGGGCACCGGCACGGGCTCGCTCGGCAGCGGTGGCACGGCGGTCTTCATCGACGAGTACACGCCGAGCGGACAGCTCGTACAGTCGGTGCCGCTCCCGACCACGGCCAGCGGCTCGAACAAGCCGCTCGTCGCCAGTGGTTCAGCCGGCTCGGAGGGCCTGCTCACCCTCTCCGGCAACGGCAACTACCTCGCCGCCACCGGTTACGACGCGGCAGTGGGCGCCTCGAAGATCGGCAGCACCGCCGCGGCGAGCGTGCCCCGAACCGTCGCCCGGATCAGCGCCTCCGACGCGGTCGACACCTCGACCGCGCTGAACGACGTCGCCGACGGCAACAACATCCGGAGCGCGGTGACCAACGACGGTCAGGAGTTCTGGGTGGGCGGGGCGGCCGGGGGCATCCACTACGCCACGCTCGGCGCCTCGACCTCCACCGGGTTGATCAGCCAGGCCAACGTCCGCCAGGTCGAGATCGCCGACGGGCAGCTCTACACCTCCGCCGACACCACCAAGTCCGGCTCCACCAGCATCGCCACCGTCGGCACCGGCCTGCCTACGAGCGGTAGCGCGAACGCGGTGACGAACCTCAACTTCGGCTCCGGCGCCCCGGTGCAGCCCTACGCCTACAGCCTGCTGACGCTGGGCTCCGGCAGCACCCCGGACACCCTCTACGTCGCGGAGAACAACAACGGCACGGTGACGAAGTACACCCTGCAGGCCGGCACCTGGACCGCCCACGGCTCCGTCGCGGTGGGGGCCGTCACCGGTCTCACCGCCAACGACGACAACGGCACCGTGACGATCTACGCCTCGACCAGCGGCGCGAACAGCACGGCGGGCACGCTCTACTCGATCACCGACTCCAGCGGCCTGGGCGGCACCCTGACCGGCACCGCGACGCAGATCGCCACGGCGGCGAGCAACGAGGCCTTCCGCGGTATCGCCTTCACCCCCGGAACCACCATCGGCACGGGCAGTGGCACCCCGCCGCCGGCGCCACCGACGGCGACCCCCCTGCACAGCGGGCTCCCTGCCGCCCTGAACGACCCGACGAACCCGACTGACACGCTGACCCTGGCCGACGCGACGCTGGACCCGGGCACGCTGACCGTCACCGCCACCTCGTCCAACCAGGCGGTCGCGGCCGACGCCGGCATCAGCATCACTGGCACGGGCGCGGTCCGCACCCTCTCCGTCACCCCCGCCGGTGCCGTCGGCGACGCGACGATCACGCTGACCGTCAGCGGCTCCGACGGCACCTCCTCGACCTCGACCGTGCAGTACGCGGTGTCGGCCGACCTGAACCAGGCGAGCGCGCACTACTACTCCGGCGCGGGTAACGCCTCGACCGCCATCGATGTCGGCGACGGCTACTTCATCGCCGGCGACGACGAGAGCAACGTGCTGCGGCTGTACCAGCACGGCGTCTCGGGGCCGCCCGTGGCAACGTTCAACTTCACCTCCCAGCTGCCCTTCGGCAGCACGGAGATCGACATCGAGGCCGCGGCCCGGAGCGGCAACACGATCTACTGGACCGGCTCGATGAGCCAGAACGACAGCGGCGTCCTGGAACCGTCCCGGAGCACGATCTTCGCCACGACGATCTCCGGCAGCGGCGCCTCCACCACGCTCACCTATGCCGGCGCCTACACCGGGCTCAAGGCCGACCTCGTCGCCTGGGACCAGAGCAACGGGCACGGCCTCGGCGCCAACTACCTCGGCCTGGCCGCCTCCGCCGCGTCCGGCGTGAGTGGGCACGACAGCGACGCCCTCAACGTCGAGGGGATGGAGATGGTGCAGGGCGACGACGATGCGGCCTACCTGAGCTTCCGCGCCCCGCTCGAGCCCACCACCGACCGCCACCTCGCCCTGCTGGTGCCGGTGACGAACCTGGCCGAGATCACCTCAGGCAGCGCCACCCACGCCACCTTCGGTGCCCCGATCCTCCTCGACCTCGGCGGGCTCGCCGTCCGTGACATCCGCAAGAACGCCGACGGCCAGTACCTGATCTCGGCGGGCAGCGCAGATGACAGCAACTCCGACTTCGAGCTCTACACCTGGGACGGCAAGGCCGCCGATGCGGCCCGGCACACCGGCACCACGCTGCCGGTACTGCCCAGCGCGGACAACCAGGGTTCGTGGGAGACCGTGGTCAGCGTTCCCGACCCGCTGACCAGCGGTTCGACGATCCCGATGCTGCAGGACGACGGTGACGTGGCCTGGTACGGCGACGGCCTGACCTCCAAGAACGGCATGCCGAGCGATCTGCAGAAGTCGGTGGGCCTCGACCTCAGCTACACCGCGCCCGCCAGGCAGTCGACGAGCACCGCGCTCACCGTCGATGACGCCAGCCCGAACATCACCGACACCGTCACGTTCACCGCCACGGTGAGCGCCGGCTCCGGTGCCAGCGGCACCCCCGACGGGACGGTCTCCTTCACCGAGGCCGGCACGGCTGTGAGCGGCTGCGACGCCGCCGTCGTCAGCGCCGGGGTGGCGACCTGCACCACCTCGTACGCCGACACCGCGGACCACACCGTCCTTGCGACGTACTCCGGCGACGACGACTTCACCGGCTCGGGGTCGAACCCGGTCACCGTCACCGCGCACCTGCGCGGCACCGATGTCACGGTCACGCCCAGCGTCGAGAGCGCGGTCCCCGGCACGGACGTCACCGCCTCGGTGAGCGTCAGCGGGGGTGGCTCGACCGCCCCCTCCGGCACCGTCGACGTCTACCTCGACTCGGTCGAGGCCTGCCACGCCGTGCCTCTCGACGCGGGCTCGGCCAGCTGCGACCTGGGCAGCTCGCTGGAGTCGGGCAGCCACGACCTCACCGCCGACTACTCCGGTGACGGCACCTTCGCCGCCGCAGCGTCAGCTTCCAGCTCCTTCTCGATCAAGGCCGCGCAGGTGCTGAGCTGGCCGACGCCGACCGCCCTCACCTACGGCACCGCGCTGAGCGACGCCCAGCTCGACGCCTCCTCGACAGTGGCAGGCTCCTTCGTCTACAGCGTGCTCAGCGGCCCGTCCGGTGCCGGGGAGCTACTGACCGCCGGCACCGTGCTCCCGGCTGGCGACTACACCCTGGAGGCCGACTTCACGGCCACCGATGCCGGCTACGCCCCCGACTCGATCCAGACAACGCTGACGGTCAACCCGGAGCCGCTGCAGATCACCGTTGCCCCGACCAGCCGCCTTTACGGCCAGCCGGACCCGACGTTCATCCCGTCGGCCACCGGCCTGGTCAACGACGACAGCCTGGCCTCGCTGGACGGCACGCTGGCCTATCGCGCATCGGTGACGCTGACCGTCGCCGGGGTGCCGACGCATTACGTCTCCTCCCCCACGAGCCCGCCCGGCAACTACGTCGTGTACGCCTCGGGCCTGAGCTCGCCGAACTACACGATCACCTACGTCACCGGGAAGCTGACCGTCGCCAAGGCCCCGCTCACCATCGGCACCGTCCCGGCCTCACGCTTCGTCGGCCAGGACGACCCGGCCTTCACCCTCACCTACAACGGCCAGGCAACCGCTGCCCCGGCCGAGGTCGCCGGATCGCCCCTGTTCGCCGTCTCGATAACGCTGACCCAGGACGGCGTCC
>JAOPUX010000175.1 GCA_025963285.1 Jatrophihabitans sp. | reverse complement strand
GGTCGACGATGCGGTGCGTGCCGCTGGCGGGGCGGCGCACGGCGTCAGCACCGTCACGCTCAACCTGGCTGCTCCCCTGCACGACGGCGATCAGGTGGTGGTGGGTGAGCCGGGGGTCACGGCCGGGGTGGGCGCTGCGGGTGCCGGCGCTGCGGGTGCCGGCGCTGGGGGTGCGGCGAGCGGGGGCACGTCGGCTCCGGTCGACCTGAACACGGCCACAGCCGAGCAGCTCGACGCGCTGCCCGGGGTGGGGCCGGTGCTCGCCCAGCACATCGTCGACTGGCGCACCGCCCACGGTGGCTTCACCTCGATCGATCAGCTGCAGAGCGTCTCGGGTATCGGCGACGCGAAGTACGCCGACCTGCGGTCCCTGGTGTCTGTATGAGCGGCGGCGGTATGAGCGGCGGCGGTAGGAGCGGCGGCGGTATGAGCGGCGGCGGGCCACGGTCGGTCGATGCCAGGCTGGCGCTGGGGGCCGTGATGGCCTGGCTGCTGCTGGCGTGGAGCACGGGCCGCTCGCCGCGCACTGCCGTACTCGTTGCCGTGGTGGCGGTGGCTGGCGCCGCGGGGGCCATGCTGCTGCGGCGAGCTCCCACGCTGGCGCTGGTCGGCTGTTGCGTGGCGATCGTGCTGCTGCCGGCCGCGGCGCGGGTGGCCCAGGCCCGGGCCTCGCCGCTGGCCCGGCTGGCCCGCGCCCACACGCCGGTGACGCTTGAGGTGAGCCTGGATGGTGACCCCCATGCGCTGAGCGCCACCGGGCCCTCCGGGGTGACACGAATGGCGGTCGACGCATCGGCGGTGGCGGTGCATCTCGGGGCACGCCGGGTGTCGCTGGGCGGCGCGCTGGTGGTGCTGGGGCCGGCGGCACCGTGGCTGGGGCTGCTCCCCGGCCAGCGGCTGCTCGTCGACGGGCGGCTGCAACCACCGCTGGATGCCGCCTCGACCGCGGTGGGCCTGTCGACGTCGCAGCCGCCGGAGCTGCTGGGGCGTCCACCCTGGTGGCAGCGGGCGGCCGGTCGGGTGCGCTCGTCGTTGCGGCGGGCCGCGGCCGTGCTCCCCGAACCGGAGCGGGGACTGCTGCCCGGCCTCATCGACGGTGACACGGCCGGCCTCGACCCGGTGCTCTCCGACCGGTTCCGCACGGCCGGCCTCACCCACCTCGTCGCGGTCTCCGGCACGAACTGCTCGATCCTGCTCGGCGCGGTGCTGCTGGTACTGCGCCGGGTGGGGGCGCGACGTTGGGTGTGCACCGTGGCCGGGCTGCTCGTGCTCGTCGGCTTCGTGGTGGTGGCGCGCGGGTCGCCGAGCGTGCTGCGAGCGGCGGTGATGGCGCTCATCGCGCTGGTGGCGCTGGCCAGTGGGCGCCCCCGTCAGGCGATCCCGGCCCTGGCTGCCGCGGTGCTCGGGCTGCTGCTCTGGTCGCCGCCGCTGGCCGTCGATGCCGGCTTCACGATGTCGGTGCTGGCCACCGGGGCGCTGGTGGCGATCGCCCCGGTGTGGGCCGTGTGGCTGCGGCTGCGTCACGTGCCGGTCTTCGTCGCCGAGTCGCTGGCGGTGGCCGCCGCGGCACACCTCGTCACGGCGCCGGTGATCGCGGCGATCTCCGGGCAGGTGAGCCTCATCGCCATCCCGGCGAACGTGCTGGCCGAGCCGGTGGTGGCGGCGGTCACCGTGATCGGCTTCCTCGCGGCGCTGCTCGCACCGCTCTGGCTCGCTGCCGGCACGGTGATGGCATGGCTGGCCGGCCTGCCGTGCCGCTGGCTGGTCTTCGTTGCCGATCACGCCGGATCGCTGGGCGGGGCGGCGCTGCCGTGGCCCGGCGGTCTCGGCGGCGGGCTCCTCCTGCTCGGGGTGCTGCTCGTGCTCGGCGTGCTGCTTCGCCACGGCGGGCTGGGGCGTGCGGTGGCTGCCGTGGTGATGCTGGCCGCGCTGGCCCAGGTGCCGCTGCGCAGCGTCACGCCCGGTTGGCCGCCTGACGGCTGGGTCATGGTGGCGTGTGACGTCGGCCAAGGAGACGGTCTGGTGCTGCCCGCCGGCCCGGGCTCGGCGGTGGTGGTCGACGCTGGCCCGGACCCGGTGCCGATGGATCGCTGCCTGCACGGGCTGGGCGTCACCCGCATCGCGCTGCTGGCCCTCACCCACTTCCACCTCGACCACGTCGGCGGCGTACTCGGGGTACTGCACGACCGGCCGGTGGGGCGGGTGCTCGTCAGCCCGTTGGACGAGCCGGAGGAGGGGGTCTCCCTCGTGCGGTCGGCACTGGCGGCCCGCGGCGTCCAGGCGGAGGTGCCTGCGGTGGGGGCGTCGTTCACGGTGGGGCAGACGCGCCTCGACGTGCTCGGCCCCGCCTCGGCCTTCCACGGCACCCGCTCGGACCCGAACAACTCGTCGCTGGTCCTGCGGGCCACGGTGCACGGCGTGCGGATCCTGCTCTGCGGCGACGCGGAGGTCGATGCCCAGCAGGCCCTGCTCGACTCCGGCACCGACCTGCGGGCCGACGTCCTCAAGGTGCCGCACCACGGCTCGGCCTACTTCGATCGGGCGTTTCTGGCGGCCGTGCACGCGCGTGTGGCGGTGATCAGCGTGGGGCTGCACAACGTCTACGGGCACCCGGCGCCGTCGCTGCTGCGCGAGCTGGCGACCCTGGGGCTGCCGGTGCGGCGGACGGATCTGGACGGTGACGTCGCGGTGCTGGCTGGCGCGGCGGGGCTGGCGACGGTGACCCACGCGCCCCCGTGATCAACTCGCCGTCATCCTCGCCCTGGCGTGCATGGGGCGAGTTGATCACGGGGTGGAGGCCGCGTCGTCGGTGGCCGGTGCCAGGATGGGCACATGCCGCGGCCAGTCACCCTCGATCAGCTGCCCGAGCCGCTCCCTCCGGTGATCGCACTGGTCGGCGACGAGGAGCTGCTGGTCACCCGTGGCATCAGCGCCGTCGCGGCCCGGCTGCGTGCCACGTCTCCGGACCTGGAGGAGAGCGAGCGCGCCGGCAGCGAGATCGAGGGGCCGGAGCTGCACGAGATGCTCGGCCCGTCGCTGTTCGGTGATGCCCGGCTGCTCGTGATCCGCGCGGGACAGGACGTCCGCACCGCGGCGCTGGCCGTGCTGGGCCCCTACCTGCAGTCGCCGGTGGAGGGCACCACGATCGTCCTCCACCACCTCGGCGGCGCCAAGGGTAAGGCGGTGCTCGAGGCGGCTCGCAAGGGCAAGGCGCTCGAGATCGGCTGCGCGAAGTTGACCCGTCCGGACGAGCGCCTCGACTTCGTCGCGAACGAGGTCCGGCGGGCGGGTGGCCGGATCGGCACCGATGCGCTGAACGCGCTCGTCGATGCTGTGGGCAGCGATCTTCGTGAGCTGGCGGCCACGGCTGCTCAGCTGGTCAGCGACTCCGGCGGTGAGGTCACCCTCGAGATCGTCCGCGACTTCCACAAGGGCCGGGCCGAGGTCTCCGGCTTCGCCGTCTCCGACCTCACGGTGGTGGGCAACGAGGCCGGTGCCCTGGAGGCACTGCGCTTCGCAGTCGACGTCGGGGTGCCGCACGTGGTCATCGCCGACGCCCTGGCTGACGGCATTCGCACGATCGCGCGGGTCGCCTCGGCCGGCCGCGGCGACGCCTACGCGCTGGCCTCCACGCTCGGGATGCCGCCGTGGAAGGTGAAGCGGGCACAGGGGCAGTCGCGCGGCTGGTCCGAGCCCGGGGTGCGGCAGGCGCTGGGCGTCGTCGCTGGCCTGAACGCCGACGTCAAGGGTGCCGCCGCTGACCCGAACTACGCCCTCGAACGGGCCATCCGCGCCATCGTCACCGCCCGCCGCGCGAGCTGACGGCCGCACCCTCCACGACGCCGGCCGCACCCCCTGCACCGAGGGGCGCTCGACGCGTATGTGGCCACTCGTCGGACGAAAGCGGACGAACGACGCAGCTCGTCAGCCCGATGTTGACAGTTCGCTGAGAGATCACATCTGACTCCTAGAATTGGTCGCGGCGGTGTGGGATCGATGTCAAGATGTCTCCCGTCCGTGATCTTGGTCGTGGGCTACTGATCACCGGCTCGTCGCAGGTCAGCACGACCTGCCGGAGCCAGCCTTGAGGAGAGTCCATGCGCGGTCGTCAGCTTGTCGTGCTCGCAGCGGCGGCAACGCTGCTCGCGGGCTTCGCCGTCTCCGGCGGCGAGACGGCGTCGGCCGCGCCCGCTCGTCAGAGCACGACGTACGGCAGCGCCACGAGCGGGGTCTCGCTGGCAGGAACGGTCACCGCTGCGGCAGGCGGGACACCGATCGCCGGTGTCCGGGTGGTCCTGGTCTCCGAGACCGGCGAATCCGACAAGGCGGCGGCCAGCGCGCTGACCGACGCCCACGGCGCCTACAAGGTGAGCACCGGGCTGCAGCCGTACACGCCCTACGAGGTGTGCTTCGACCCGCGCCATGCCACCGATGCCCCGGCCACCGGCTTCGTCGGCCGCTGCTACGGCGACGACGCCACGGATGCCGACACCCAGGACTATCAGCCGGTGTCGCTGTCGACGGGCGAGCATCGCACCGGCCTGGACGCGGCCCTCGTGGTCGGCGCCCGGATCACCGGCACCGTCACCGACGGTCACGGTCACCCGCTGGCCGGCGTCGGCGTCGGGTTCGGCTCGGACTTCTTCGGCGCAGCAGCCTCCGTCGGCGATGTACTTTATGTCGTCGGCTCCGACATCGCGGCCAAGACGGGCCCCGCCGGGCACTACACGCTCAACGGCGTCGCCCCAGGGCCCTGGGTCACGCTGAACTTCGACGCCTCGACGGCCACCGGCGGCGACTCGACCACCGGCTACCTCGACCAGACCTACGACCACGCCTCGGGCCGCGCGACGCCGATCGCGCTCGTCTCGGGCCAGCACGTCGCGATCAGCGCCGCCCTCGACGCCGCACCCACCCCGCCGAGCGGCTCGATCTCGGGCACCGTGGTCGGAGTGCACGGCAAGGCGGTGCGCAACGCCAACGTCGAGGTCACGTTCGCCTCCGGTGAGCCGCCCTACAACTTCCCGGGCATCGTCAACGTGACCACCGACAAGTCCGGTCACTACACGGCTAGCGGGCTGCCCAACGGCGGTTACGACGTCTGTGTCGGCCCGGCCGGCGCGGAGGTTGAACCCTTCGATAGTGCGTCCAGCTCCCCGGCAGGCACTCGCAGCGGCTGCCACGCACCGACCAACGTCAAGGTCACCCACGGCGCCGCGCGCACCGGGATCAACATCACCGTGCAGGCGGGCGCGGAGATCTCCGGCCGGATCACCGACAAGGCCGGGCACGGCATCGGCGGCGTCCTGGTCGAGGCCACCCTCAGCGAGAACGACTCGGCCTCCTTCGGCTTCGGCGAGGGCCTGTCGATCGTCGGGTACGACAGTGGTCAGATCGTGAAGACCTCCGCCAATGGCAGCTACTCGCTGCCCGGTCTCGCCTCCGGCACGTACACGCTCTGCTTCGACGCAAGCTCGGCGCACGGCAGCTCCACCGCCGGCTACATGAGCGAGTGCTACAACGACAAGCCGTTCATCGACGGCGGAGGCGGTGACGACATCACGCTGGGCACCGGCGCGCAGCGGGTGATCAACGCCAGCCTCACCGACCTCCGCTCCGCTCCGTCGATCTCCGGGCGCGTCACCGACGCGAAGGGCGCGGGCGTGGCCGACGTGGCGATCGTGCTGGAGGCGGCGCACGAGCCCATCGACGGCGAGGGTTACTACCTCAGCAACACCGCCACCGGCGACGACGGCCGTTACACCGTCTACGGGGTGTCAGCCGGCAGCCTGCGGGTCTGCGCGTACTCCGACTACGCCCAGGGCGGTCACTCGGCAGGCGGCTACCTCGACGACTGCGGTGCGTCCGGGCGGATCGACGTCACGGTCGGGACGAAGTCGCTGACCGGCGTCAACTTCACCATGGCCGCGGCGGCAGGCATCTCCGGCGTCGTCACCGACGGCTCCGGTAACCCGATCAGCAGCGGCATCGTCGACGTCTTCAAGTCGACCAGTGTCGACGCCAATCCCCGCGTCCAGGTGGTCACCCGGCAGGACGGCACGTACAACGCGAACGGGCTCCCGGCCGGTGTCTACCGGGTCTGTGTCGATCCCACGCTCGCCAACCTGTTCGGCAGTCCGGTGAGCGGCTTTGCTGGTGAATGTGACGGCGGCGTCAGCTGGAACCTGACCGCCAGCCCGGCCCCGGACGTCAAGGTCGCAGTCGGCCACGACACCGCACTGCCCACGATCGAGCTGGGCGCCGGCGGCGTCGTCACCGGGCACGTCACCGACGCGCACGGTCACCCGCTGGCGGGGGTGTCGGTCGACGCGCAGCCGAAGAAGGGCGATCCGTATCACGGGGCGACCGGTGGAGCGATCACCGGCCCCGACGGCAGCTACGAGGTGGCGGGCCTCACTCCCGGTTCGAAATACACGATCTGTTTCAGTGCCGACCGCGCGGTGGGCGGCACGTCCAGCACCGGCTACGCGGGCACCTGCAACGGGGGCGCCCCCTACGACGGCTTCGTCGGTGCGGGGACGGCGGTCAAGGCATCGACGGCAGGCACCACGATCGACATGGTGCTGCCGGCCGGTGGGGCGATCGCGGGAACCGTGCGCGACAGCGCCGGCTATCGCCTTGCTGGGGCACCGCTGGACATCGAGGACTCCCAGGGCGACGGCGAGAACGTCATCGTCGGGTTCGGTGCTATCACGTATGACGACGGCACCTTCGACCTGACCGGGCTGCCGGCCGGTTCCTACTCGGTCTGTGGATTCGGGCTCGGGGCGTCCGCGCACAGCGCCTACGGCTACGTCGGCCAGTGCTACAAGGGCAAGCCGGTCGCCGGGGCGAAGCCGACGCCCGTCGCAGTCGCGCTGGGGACCACCACCACGGGTATCGACATCACCCTGGCCAAGGCGGGCGCGATCTCCGGGAAGGTGGTCGACAAGCACGGCAAGCCGGTCGGCGGCGTCGATGTGCTGGTCGGGACGAAGGGCCTGCACGGCGAGCCGGAGGCGGGCGCGGAGACGGGCAAGGACGGCACGTATCTCGTCACCGGCGTCCCGGCGGGCACGCACGTGACGGCCTGCTTCCTGGTGAACACCGAGTCGGGGAGCAGCTGCTACAAGGGCCTGCCCGTCGAGACGGCGAAGCCGACGACGTTCACGGTCGTCGCCGGGCATGTCACGAGCGGGATCGACGGGGTCGTCAAGCCCTGACGGGTTATCGTGCTGTCATGGCCGGCGCAGTGGGATCCACCCGTGACACCCAGTACGAGGACCTGCTCAGGCACGTGCTGGCCACCGGTGCGGTGAAGTCCGACCGCACCGGTACCGGCACCCGCTCGGTCTTCGGTCACCAGCTGCGCTACGACCTCGCTGCCGGCTTCCCGCTGATCACCACCAAGCGGGTGCACTTCAAGTCGCTCGCCCTCGAGCTGCTCTGGTTCCTGCGTGGCGAGTCCAACGTCGGCTGGCTGCAGGAGCGCGGCGTGACGATCTGGGACGAGTGGGCCGACGCTGCAGGCGAGCTGGGCCCGGTCTACGGCGTCCAGTGGCGCTCGTGGCCTACCCCGGACGGGCGGCATATCGACCAGATCAGCGCGCTGCTCGACCAGCTGCGGGTCAATCCCGACTCGCGGCGGCTGATCGTCTCGGCCTGGAACGTCGGCGAGATCGAGAACATGGCGCTGCCGCCCTGCCACGCCTTCTTCCAGTTCTACGTCGCAGACGGGCGCCTCTCCTGCCAGCTCTACCAGCGCTCGGCCGACCTCTTCCTCGGCGTCCCTTTCAACATCGCCTCCTACGCGCTGCTCACCCATCTGGTGGCCGCGCAGGTGGGCCTCGAAGTCGGTGACTTCATCTGGACGGGCGGGGACTGCCACATCTACGACAACCACGTCGACCAGGTCACCGAGCAGCTCTCCCGCACGCCGTACGCCTTCCCGTCGCTGGCGCTGCGCCCGGCGCCGTCGCTCTTCGACTACGCCTACGAGGACTTCGATGTGATCGGCTACGAGCACCACCCCGCGATCAAGGCCCCGGTGGCTGTCTAGGTGACGCGCGGCGTCATCTGGGCCCAGGCGGCCAACCGCGTGATCGGGCGTGGTGGCGAGCTGCCCTGGCACCTGCCCGAGGACCTGGCCCACTTCCGCGCGGTCACGTCCGGAGCCACCGTGCTGATGGGGCGGCGCACCTGGGAGTCGCTGCCCGAGCGGTTCCGCCCGCTGCCGGGACGGCGCAACGTCGTCCTCACCCGGTCGGCGCAGTTCGTCGCCGAGGGCGCGGAGGTGGTGGGTTCGGTGGCTGCCGGGCTGGCGGCCCAGGATGACGTCTGGGTGATCGGTGGGGCGTCGGTCTATGCCGAGACGCTGCCGCTCGTGGACGTCGCGGTGATCACCGAGCTGCGCTCCGTCTTCGACGGCGACGTGGTGGCCCCGCTGCTGGGCCCGGGCTGGGAGACGGACGACAGCGACGAGTGGCTCACCTCGAGCACCGGGCTGCAGTACCGCTTCCGCCGCTACCGACGCTGAACCTACTGCGGCAGGACACGCCCGAGCGGCTGCCGCACGTGGTTCACCGTCAGCGGTTGATGTCCATGACGACGGGCGCGTGGTCACTGGGGAGCTTGCCCTTGCGCGCGTCGCGGTCGACGTAGGCATCGGTGACGTTGTCGGCCAGTTCGGCGGTGGCGTACATCAGGTCGATGCGCATGCCGAGGTTCTTGTGGAAGTTGCCGCCGCGGTAGTCCCAGTAGGTGTAGTTGGTGGGGTACTTCATGCCCCGTGGCGGCACGTCACGCAGGCCGAGCTCGCGCAGCGCGGCGAGCTTGGCCCGCTCGGGCTCGGTGACGTGCGTCATCCCGTCGAAGTCCTTGATGTCCCAGACGTCCTCGTCGGTGGGTGCGATGTTGAAGTCGCCCAGCACCGTGAAGGGACGGTCCGGCCGCAGCTCTTCGGCCACGGTGTCGCGCAGTGCGTCCAGCCAGGCCAGCTTGTACTCGTAGTGGGCGTGCCCGACCTCGCGGCCGTTGGGAACGTAGACCGACCAGACGCGGACCCCGCCGCAGGTGGCCCCGACCGCGCGTGGCTCCTGCGCCTCGAGCATCGCGTCGTCGGGCTGGAAGCCGGGCTCGTTGAGCAGGCCGCGCCGCACATCCTCCAGCCCCACTCGGGAGAGGACGGCGACGCCGTTCCATCGGCCGGTGCCGTAGGCGGCGACCTCGTAGCCCAGCGCCTCGACCTCGGCGTGCGGGAAGAGCTCGGTGGTGGTCTTCAGCTCCTGCAGGCAGAGCACGTCCGGCTCGGCGATGCCCAGCCACTCGACGAGGCGGGGCACCCGGGCCAGGACGGAGTTCACGTTCCACGTGGCGATTCGCACGGTCCCGAGCCTGGCACAGGGCACCGACAACCTCGTCGCAGGGATACCCTCGGGGGGTATGGTGGAGTGATGACCGAGCTGCCGGGTTACCACGACACCAAGGAAGACCACCTCAAGCGGCTGCGTCGCATCGAGGGGCAGGTGCGCGGCCTGCAGCGACAGGTCGAGGAGGACACCTACTGCATCGACGTGCTGACCCAGGTCTCGGCGGCCACCCGTGCGCTGCAGTCCTTCGCGCTGGGCCTGCTGGACGAGCACCTCTCGCACTGTGTCGCGGCCGCCGTGTCCCGCAGCGGTGAGGGCGCCGAGGGTGCCGCCGAGGCCCAGGCCAAGATCGCCGAGGCGTCAGCCGCCGTCGCGCGGCTCGTCCGTTCCTAGTCTCTTCGTTTCGTAGTGAGGCGTTGACATGACCGTCCAGCTCGAGATCACCGGGATGACGTGCGCGAGCTGCGTCGCGCGGGTCGAGCGCAAGCTCAACGCCCTGGACGGCGCCAGCGCCACGGTGAACCTCGCCACCGAGATCGCCACGGTCGACGGCGACGTGCCCGTGGACGCGATGCTCAAGGCCGTGTCGTCGGCCGGCTACTCCGCCCGCGTCCGCCCGCCCCGCTATGGCGCCGCGACGACGCCGGCTCGCCCGGATGCTGGGTCTCGCCCGGATGCTGGGTCTCGCCCAGACACTGGGTCTCGCCCGGACAACACCCCCCCGGGCCAGAGCGACTACGACCCCCGTGGGCTGCTGCGCCGGCTGATCGTCAGCGCGCCGCTGGCAGTGCTGGTGCTGATCGTGGCCATGACCCCGCTGCAGCACCGTGGTTGGGCCGGCTGGGTGGAGCTCGTGCTGGCCACGCCGGTGGCGCTCTGGGGCGCGTACCCCTTCCATCGGTCGGCCGCGGTGAACGCGCGGCACGGCGCCACCACCATGGACACGCTGGTCAGCCTCGGCGTGATCGCGGCCTGGACGTGGTCGGTGGTGGCGGTGCTCGGCAGCACCCGCCAGGACCGGTACTTCGAGGTGGCGGCCACCGTCACCGTCTTCCTGCTGCTGGGCCGGACGCTGGAGGCCCGGGCCCGGCGCAGCTCCGGCGCCGCCCTGCATGCGCTGCTCGACCTCGGGGCGAAGAAGGCGACCCTGCGGGACGGGTCCACCGTCGCCATCGAGGCGCTCCGGGTGGGCGACGAGTTCCTCGTGCTGCCGGGGGAGAAGGTGGCCACCGATGGTGTGGTGCTCGACGGCCGCTCGACGGTAGACGAGTCGATGCTGACGGGTGAGTCGACGCCCGTCGAGATCGAGGCGGGCCGTCTGGTCACGGGCGCGACGGTGAACGGCAGCGGACGGCTGGCCGTCCGCGCCACCAGGGTGGGTGCCGATACCCAGCTGGCCCGCATCGCGGCCCTCGTCGAGCACGCCCAGACGGGCAAGGCGCCGGTACAGCGGCTCGCCGACCGCGTCTCGGCCGTCTTCGTCCCGGTGGTGCTGACCATCGCGATCGGCACGCTCGTCGCCTGGCTCGGCACCGGCCACGGTGCCGGTGACGCCTTCACCGCGGCGGTGGCGGTGCTCGTGGTGGCCTGCCCGTGCGCGCTCGGGCTGGCCACGCCCACCGCACTGCTCGCGGGTACCGGCCGCGCGGCGCAGCTCGGCATCCTGATCAGCGGGCCGGAGGTGCTGGAGTCGACGAGGCGGGTCGACACCGTGCTGCTGGACAAGACGGGCACCGTCACCACCGGGGCGATGACGGTGCACCGGCTGACCGTGCACGGTGCCGAGGCGGCCGAGGTGTGGCGGCTGGTCGGTTCGCTGGAGGCGGCGTCCGAGCACCCGGTGGGACGAGCCATCGCCGACGCCGCGCCGGAGCGGTCGGCCGTCACCGCCGCCACGGCCACGGGCGGCCACGGCATCACCGGTGTGGTCGACGGGCACCGGGTGCTGGCGGGCCGTCCTGGCTGGGCGGGGGAGGAGCTGGCGGTGCCGGCGCAGCTCGCCGACGCGGTCGGGCAGGCGGCTGCTGGCGGCCGCAGCGCGGTGCTCGCGGGCTGGGACGGCGTCGCCTACGGCGTCTTCGAGGTGGGCGACACCGTCAAGCCCACGAGTGCCGAGGCGGTGGCCGCACTTCGCGCGCTGGGGCTGGAGCCGATCCTGCTCACCGGCGACACCGAGGCGGCGGCACGGTCGGTTGCCGCCGAGGTCGGCATCACGCAGGTCGTTGCCGACACCCGACCCGAGGGCAAGGTCGCGGCCGTCGAGGAGCTACAGCGGCACGGGCACGTCGTCGCCATGGTCGGTGACGGGGTCAACGACGCGGCCGCCCTCGTGCAAGCCGATCTGGGGATCGCGATCGGCACCGGAACGGACGCCGCCATCCAGGCCAGCGACCTCACCCTCGTGCGCGGTGACCTGCGGGCCGCAGTCGACGCGATCAGCCTCAGCCGCCGCACGCTGCGGGTGATCAAGGCGAACCTCTTCTGGGCCTTCGCCTACAACGTCGCCGGCATCCCCGTGGCCGCGCTCGGGCTGCTCAACCCGATGATCGCCGGCGCGGCGATGGCGGCCAGCTCCGTGCTGGTGGTGGGCAACAGCCTGCGACTGCGCGGTTCATAGGCTCAGGAGGGCTGACGTACGGTTGTCGGCGTGACGAACAGCCTGCTGCAGCTTGCCCAGCCGCCCGTCGAGGCCGACCGCCTCGCCGCCTCGTCGGGGCAGATCGCGCGCTACCGCTTCATGGCGTTCGCCACCGGCGTGGTGCTCCTCGTGGGCACGGTTGCCTTGATCCTCAAAGCGGCCGGGGTCGAGCACCTGGAGCCCGGCACGGGCTACCTCTGGCTGGGCCACGGCTACCTGTACCTGATCTACGTGGTGATCACGCTGCTGCTCGGGATGCGGCTGCGCTGGCCACTGCCCCGCTTCGTGATCGTGATGCTCGCGGGCACCATCCCCACGGCCTCCTTCATCGCCGAGCACTACGTCACCCGGGCGGCGCGTGCGGCGGCTGCTCAGCCCGTCCCGTCGCGGGACTGAGGCCCGCCGCCGTACCCGGTCACGCCGTAGGCCTGAACCAGGGCGTCGCGGGCTCGCGCGACGCGTGAGCGGATCGTTCCGACCGGGCAGCTGCAGACGTCGGCGGCCTCGGCGTAGGAGAGCCCGACGATCTGGGTGAGGACGAACGCCTCGCGCCGGTCGGGGTCCAGGCCGTCGAGCAGGGCGCGCAGGGCGACGGAGTCGGCGGGGTCGGAGCCGTGGCGCTCGCGTTCGGCGGGCAGGGCCCGCTCCCGCACCGCCGAGCGCACCGCGTCGGCACAGACGTGCCGGGCGATGCCGAGCAGCCAGGTGCGTACCGACGAGCGGCCGGCGAAGCGGTGCAGTGACGTGAAGGCCCGCGCGTAGGTCTCCTGGGTGAGGTCGTCGGCGCTCTGCCGCGACCCGAGGTGGGCGCAGAGCCGCCAGACGTCGGCCTGGGTGGCGCGGACGAAGGCGCTGGCAGCCGCGGCATCACCGCGGCGGGCCCGCAGTGCGGCCGCCGTCGCGTCGTCCCAGTCGCCGTCCATCGGCACCCATTCTGCCCCGGGTTCGCTGTGAGCCCGTCCGGTGGCTGTGAGACGTGACCTACCGGGAACTAAACGCCGCCGGCCCACGACTACTAAGACGTGCGATGCGACCGCTTCCAGGAGGCTGCCTCGGCTCGTCTGGACGGTGAGCCGATCGGCATGGCCGCGTCGTCCCTGGACCATCACCTGGCCACCTGCCCGGAGTGCGGCGCGTGGTTCGCCGAGGCCACCCGGCTGACCCGGATGTCGCGGCTCGGCATGGCTGAGGTGCCGGATCTGGCCGACCTGATCACCGCCAACGTCGTGCTGCCGGCCCGCAAGGTGCTGCGCCGTCGGCTGCTGCTGCGGGTGGCGCTCTTCGTGGTCGGGCTCGTCCAGCTCTGGATCGCCCTGGCCAGCCTCACCGGCGACAGCATGGGTATGGCGATGTCCGAGCACGCCACGCACGAGGCGGCGGCCTGGAACCTGGCGCTGGCCGCGGCCTTCGTGGCCGCGGCGTCCTCGCCCCGGCGGGCGGCCGGCCTCACGCCGCTGCTGGGCACCTTCATAGTCGCCCTGGTCGCCCTGAGCGTGCATGACTACGCGGCGGGCGCGGTCAGCGGCGCCCGACTCTCTACGCACCTGGCCGCCGTGGCGGGCCTCTTCCTGGTGTTGGGGCTGGATCGCGCGGAGCGCGCCCTGCCGCCCGGCCGGTTCTCGGCGGCGCGCGGGGGCGAGGAGTCCGGCTCGGGCTCGCTGCGGGGAGTGGCATGACGCGGCTGCGCGGGCGGCGGCTGGGGGCGCTGCTGCTGATGCTGGGCGCCCTGCTCGGCGCGGGCTTCGCGCTGGCCGGTGCCGCGTCGGCCCACGCCACGGTGGTGAGCTCGGACCCGCTCGACGGCACGCGGCTCAAGTCGGCGCCGGCGAGCGTCTCGATCACCTATGACGAGAGCGTCGGGCTCGGCAGCCTGGGCTACCTGCACGTGGTGAACGGCCAGGGCAAGCGCGTCGAGTCCGGGGCCGCCTATCACCCCAAGGGCAACGGCGCGATCGTCGCCGTGAACCTGCCGTCGTCGCTGCCCGACGGCACGTACACCGAGAGCTACCGGGTGATCTCGGCCGACTCGCACCCGATCGCCGGGGTGGTGCGGTTCGTGATCGGCAACGGCCCGCTGACCGCCGCCGTCAGCGATGGCACGACGCGGACCTCGGACGGCGGGGTCAGCGCACTCTTCGACGTCGTCCGCTGGCTCTCCTTCGCCGGGCTGGGGCTGCTCGGCGGCGCCTGGCTGATGCTCACCGTCTGGCCCGAGGGGCGTGACGACTACCGCGCGCGCCGGCTGGTCTGGCTGGGCTGGGGCGGGCTCGTAGTCGGCGGCATCCTGGAGGTGCTGCTCGAAGGCGTCTTCGCCGCGGGACGGTCGGTGTCGTCGCTGTTCTCGCCCTCGCTCGTCGACGCCACGCTGCACACCCACTACGGCGAGCTGCACAGCGGACGGCTGCTGATGCTCGGCCTGCTCGCGGTCCTGCTCGGAGCCGCGCTGCAGCCGGGGCGGGATCGGCAGTGGTGGGAGCGGGCGGTGTGGCCGCTGGCGGCCGGCATCGTCTGGACCTTCTCCGACAGCGGGCACCCGGCCACCACGAACCCGAGCTGGCTCTCGATCCTCAACGACGGCCTGCACCTGCTGGCGATGGCGACGTGGGTGGGCGGCCTGGTCATGATCGTGGGCGTGCTGCTGCCGCGGCGTGAACCCGAGGAGCTACGGCGGGTGCTGCCGGTCTTCTCTGCCGCCGCCTTCGGCTCCGTGGTCGTCCTGGCCGTCACCGGCACGTATGCCGCCTGGCGCGGCATCGGCTCGCTACGCGCGATCTTCACCACCGAGTACGGCCTGCTGATCGATCTCAAGGTGCTGCTCTTCGTCGGGCTGCTCGGGCTGGGCAACCTCTCGCGGTTGACCATCGCCCGCCGGCTGCGTCCTCGCGTCGCGTACGCAGCCACGACGGAGCTGCTGGAGGCCCCCGCCGAGCTGACCGCCAACGAGACGGAGCGGATGCGTCGCTCGGTCTGGGTGGAGGTGGTCGTCGCGGTGATCGTGCTGGGGGTGACGGCGATCCTGGTGTCGCAGCCGCGGGGCAACGAGGCCATCGCGGCGCGCGACCGTGGCGCGGTAAGCGGGCACGCCTCGATCGGGGGTGGGCGCACCGCCGACGTGCGCGTCGATCCGGGGGTGCACGGCTCGGTGACGGTTGGGGTCACGCTCTCGGCCGGGGCCGTTCCGCAGTCGCTGACCGCCACGGCGTCGAACCCGGCGCAGCAGCTCGGGCCGATTCCGATCCGACTCACAGCCCAGGGCCGGAACGAGTACAGCTCCAGCGTCGTCAACCTTCCAGTGGCCGGTACCTGGGTGATCGACCTGGTGGTCACCGAGTCCAAGTTCGACGCCGTCGCCGCGGACGTCTCGGTGAAGTTGCACTGATGAGCCTTGTGAGGATGCCCCGATGAGGATTCCGCTGCCCGCCGTCTTCGGCGCCGGGGCGGTCGTGGTGCTGGGTGCAGCCGGGCTGATCCGGGGCGCCCAGCCGCTGCCGGCCGCCTCGGCGGGCTCATCCTCGCCCACCGCCCCGATCGTGGTGGCGGGTGCCTACGTGCGCGCCCCGGCGCCCCCGACCGACGCCGCCGCTGCCTACTTCACCGTCTACAACACCACCGGCACCGCCGATCGGCTGGAGACGGTGGTCAGCGGTGCCGGCGCTGAGACGGTCCTGCATGTGGAGGCGCACGGTGCGATGGTGGTCAGTGCCGCCGGGCCCGTGCTCCCGCCGCACAGCACACTGGTCTTCAAGACGGGCGCGAGCCACGTCATGATCGAGAAGCTCTTCGGCACGGTGAAGGCCGGTCAGAGCGTCTCGCTCGAGCTGACCTTCGAGAAGGCCGGAATCGTGAATGTCACGGCTCCGGTGATCGCACTGGGCGCACCGGCGCCGACAACAGGGGGACATTCGTGAAGCGGTTGGCACTGGCAGGCGTTGCGCTCGTCCTGGCGCTCGCGGGTTGCTCCTCGTCGGGGCATGCGTCGTCGGCGAAGGGCTCCGACCTCAACGACATCTCCCCGAGCACGGGGAAGTTCGCCGGGATCGAGTTCGGCCAGCCCCAGCCGCGGCCGTCGTTCACGCTCACCGACACCACGGGCAAGACGGTCAACTTCGGCACCGCGACGGCCAACACGGCCACGCTGCTCTACTTCGGCTACACCAACTGCCCGGACGTCTGCCCCGAGACGATGGCCGATGTCGGCCTGGCGCTGAAGTCGCTGCCGGTGGCCACGCAGCAGAAGGTGGACGTCGTCTTCGTCTCCACAGACGTCAAGCACGACACCGCGCCGATCATCACGAAGTGGCTGTCGAACTTCTCCACGGACAACCACGCGCACTTCATCGGGCTGCGCGGTACGCAGGCCCAGATCAACGCGGCGCAGGCCTCGGCGCACGTGGTGGTGGCCGAGGACGGCGGCGAGACGCACTCCGCGCAGCTGCTGCTCTACGGGGCCGACAACTACGCGCGGGTCTCCTACGTCCCGACCTCTGCCGGCGAGCAGAAGCAGATCGCGCACGACCTTCCCCTGGTTGTCGGCAAGTAGTTCCGGCTCCTCGGCAAGTGATGTTCGGCCGCGTACGGCAGAATGGCCGCTCGTGACTGACTGGCAGACGATCAAGCCCTGGCTGGGCTCCGTGATCCGGGTATTCCTGGGTGCTGTGTGGCTATGGGCATCGCTGGCCAAGCTGCACAATCCGCGCGGTTTCGTGCAGACCGTCCGGGCCTACGACGCGACCCCCGAATGGCTCTCCAAGGCCATCGGGTACGGGCTGCCGGTGCTGGAGTTCGCGCTGGCGATCCTGCTGATCCTCGGGGTGGCGGTGCGGCTGGCCGCCTCGACCTCGGCGGTGCTCTTCGTCGTTTTCCTGATCGGGCTGATCCAGGCCTCCGCGCGCGGCATCAAGCTCGAGTGCGGCTGCTTCGGCGGTGGCGGTACCACCGACGGCTCCACCTCCTACTTCCTGGACGTCCTGCGCGACATCGGGTTGCTGGCCATGGCCATATACCTGATCGTCTGGACGGTCACCTACATCTCCATCGAGCAGTTCATGGCCCGCAACGACGTCGTGGTGGTGCCCTCGGCCAAGCGGCTGCGCTCCGAGCAGGGGCGGCGCAAGTACGAGGCCCAGCTCGCCGTGGTGCAGACCCAGGCCCGCTCGCGCACGATGTACGTCAACGGCTCCCTGGCGCTGATCACCGTGTTGGTCGTGATCATCGGCATCGGCGTGCAGTCCGGCCGCGCGAAGATCACGGGCTCGCTGACGGCCACGCACGCAACCGTGGCCAATGGCGTCGTCTACGGCAAGAAGGCCGCAGCCACCGTGGAGGTCTACGAGGACCTCGGCTGCCCGATCTGCGAGGAGTTCGAGACCTCCGTGCACGCGCAGCTCGACAAGGACGTGGTGGCCAACCTGGCGCAGGTGCGCTTCCACCCGATCTCGATCCTCGACCGCAACTCGCCGAACCAGTACTCGACGCGGGCGGCCAACGCCGTGCTCTGTGCCTCCGACAACTCCGTCGACGCCTTCGTGGCGTACCACAACCTGCTCTACGGCTCGTCCGGCGGGAAACAGGTGCAGCCCAAGGAGGGCACGGCCGGGCCGACGAACTTCGAGCTGATCGGCTATGCGAAGACGCTGACGAAGAACTTCACGACGGCCGCTATCACCACGTTCACCACCTGCGTGAACTCCGAGCAGCACAAGCCGCTCGTCGAGGCGCTGACCGACCAGGCGAGCAAGCGCGGCGTCGACGGCACGCCCACTGTCTTCGTGAATGGCAAGAAGCTGGGCTCCAACACGCTGGCGGCGCTCTCGGCCGCCATCAAGGCCGCGGATGCCAAGGGCCCGGCGCCGGCACCGTCACCCACCGCCACGCCGTCTGCGTCCACCTCAGGCTCGCCGTCGGCGTCTGTCACGCCGTCGACGTCCGCTTCTCCCTCGCCCAGCGCGTCCAAGTAGGCGCTGCTCCCAGACACACGAAGGGCCGGCCTCCTGGTGGAGGCCGGCCCTTCGGGCGTCTTACGGGGTGTTACTTGTTGGCTGCGTCCTTCAGGGCGCTGCCCGGGGTGAGCTTCACGGTGTTGGCGGCCGGGATGGTGATCGTGGCGCCGGTGGAGGGGTTACGCCCCTCGCGGGCGGCACGGTGGCCGACAGAGAGCGCGAAGAATCCCGGGACGCTGACCTTCTCGCCCTTGGCAGCAGCAGACTCGAGAGTCGACTGCAGTCCACGCAGCACGGCGTCGACGGTCTTCTGCTCGAGGTCTGCGGCGTCGGCGACGGCTGCCACGAGTTCCTTGCGGTTCACGGGTTTCTCCCTTGATAGACGGGCGTTGCTACGCACCAGTATTGCTCAGACCACCGCATCCCCCGTAATCCGGGGGGTATAGGGCGTCGGCGTGTCGCCCTTTCGTCGCCGTCCGGCCGCCGGGGGAGGAGGGGGTGGTTAGGGCCCAGCCGTGCGCCGTGTAAAGTGACGCCTCGGTCCTGGGGACGTTTTCTAGGACAAGTCACGGGGCTGTGGCGCAGCTGGTAGCGCACCACACTGGCAGTGTGGGGGTCAGGGGTTCGAGTCCCCTCAGCTCCACAAATTTCATCGGGCCTAGAGCCACTTGCAAGATCATCCGGAAACGTCTGGTTGCAAACCTGGTTGCAATCGTCGATTTTTCCGCTGCCATTTTCGACGTCGTCGATCACGATTCCCGAGCTGTCGATGATCGTGGTGTTCGATAAGTTGCTCGGCGCGCCCTCGGGATTCGCAGGCGGCAGCGAGAGCGGGTTCGTGAGCAGGATCGCCCCCATCCGGTCAGCTGCCTCGCGCGCTAGGGCGGGCATGACGTGGGAGTAGATGTCCATCGTCGTGCGCATCTGCGAGTGGCCGAGCAGCTCCATGACCACGCGCGGGTGCACGCCTTCCGAGAGCAGCAGGGTCGCTGCGGTGTGGCGGCCGTCGTGAAGACGTACATGGCGGACCCCAGCTCGCTGCAGCAGCGCGCACCAGTTGTCGTAGTCGGTCTTCTTGTCGATGGGCCGTCCGTTGGGCTGGGCGAAGATGAGGTCCTCGTCCTGCCAGTCGTCGCCTGCCAGCATTCGCTCGCCGAGCTGAGCCGCCTTGTGCTCCTGGAGAGCCGTGACCAGCGGCATGGGCAGAGCCAGCGTGCGCTCGCTGCGTTTGGTCTTGGGGGCCTCGTAGACCAGTCCGCCGCCTTTGACGCGGTGGATCGTGCGACGCACAGACAGGCTGTAGTTGAGCGGATCGATGTCCTTCCACTGCAGTGCGAGCGCCTCGGACTGGCGTAGTCCAAGCGACAGGGCGACGGTCCAGCGGGCGGCGTTGCGCTGACCCACCGCGGCGGCGAGGACGGCACGCGCCTCATGGATGTCGAGGGCGCTCGCCGCCTCGCTCTGACGCTGGGCCGGCGGGTCGACCAGGGTGGCGACATTGCGATGGGTTCGCCCCCGCTGCATCGCGACCTTCAGTGCCCGGGAGAGCAGGCGATGCACGCGCAGCACGGTGCTCGCGGCGAGTCCGTCGGCCAGCAGGTTGCTGTAGTGACGCTCGAGGTGCTCTGGCTCCAGCCGGTCCAGGCGGACCTTCCCGATGCCGGGGAGGAGGTGCATCCGGATCAGAGATTCGTAGCTCTCGAGCGTGCGTGGCCGCACCCGCCGAACCGCGATGTTGGTGAGCCAGTGTTCGAGCCAGGCCCCGACCGTGTCCGATCCGACGGCCGAGACCCGGCCCGTCTCCCGCTTGACCTCGAGGTCGCGAATCTTCTTCGCGACCTCGGCGCGGGAGGCCGCGGATCGGTGTCTCCGATCAGGCCGACCGTTGGCCTTGGTGCCGACGGTGATCCAGCCGTGCCAGCGCCCATCGCTGCCCTTGAAGATCGAGGGTTCGCCGTTGGAGTTTCGTTGTGTGCCCATGGTTCATCTGCTTCCTGGGGGCAGATCTATGGTGGCCCAGCGAACTAGGCTGCGTCCAGCGGGTGATCCCACGCCCCAGCCTCGGTACCTTCGGTTCTCTCTCGCTGCGTGCCCTCCATACGCGCGACGT
>JAOPUX010000173.1 GCA_025963285.1 Jatrophihabitans sp. | reverse complement strand
CGAGGATCTCGTTGGTACTGATCCGGCGCTGCAGGTAGCTCGTGGTCTGGTTGGAGACGTCGACGGTGCCGAAGCAGACGGTCACCGGTCCGAACCGGGTCAGTGCCTCGGTGGAGACGATCGCGATGTCGGTGACGTCCCGCGGCGAGGTCGTCCAGTCCGGCTCCTCGGCGTGCACGAGGGCCACCGCCTGGTCGAGGTCGAGATCGTCGACCACGTAGGTGCGGCCCTGGTGCAGGTACACCGCGCCCGAGTGAACGGTGCCGTGGGCCGCAGCCGCGTCGACGGTGCCGATCAGCGCCCCGCTACCGGCCTCGACCACTGCCACCGGCCTGCCGCCCGAGCCGCGGATGTCGGCCTGCGGGCGGTCGCGGGAGGTCCAGTACCAGCCGGCTGGGCGTCGCCTGAGCAGTCCGCGCTCCACCAGCGCGTGCAGCACCGAGGGCGCGCTCGGGCCGAAGAGCGGCACCTCGTCGGGGCGCAGCGGCAAATCGGCAGCGGCCAGGCAGAGCTGCGGCCCGAGCACGTACGGGTTGGCCGGGTCGAAGACGGCCGCCTCGACGGGGCGGCCGAAGACTGCTTCGGGGTGATGTACCAGGTAGGTGTCGAGTGGATCGTCGCGGGCCACGAACACCACTAGCGAGGCCGTGCCGGCCCGTCCGGCGCGCCCGGCCTGCTGCCAGAGCGAGGCGAGCGTGCCGGGAAAGCCGGCGAGCACCACCGCGTCGAGGCCGGCGATGTCGACCCCCAGCTCGAGGGCGTTCGTCGCCGCAATCCCCAGCAGGGCTCCGGAGCTCAGGGCCGCCTCCAGTGCCCGCCGCTCCTCCGGCAGGTAGCCGGCGCGGTAGGCACTGACCCGCTCGGCCAGCTGCCCGAGCCCGGCCTCGCGCAGGTGCCGCTGCGCTCCCAGTGCGGTCAGCTCGGCCCCGCGCCGCGACCGCACGAACGCCAGGGAGCGCGACCCCTGCACCACGAGGTCGGCGAGCAGCCGGGCCGCCTCGCTACCGGCCGCGCGCCGTACCGGGGCGTCGTGTTCACCGCGCAGCGCGGTCAGGGGTGGTTCCCAGAGCGCGAAGGTGGTGGCGCCGCGCGGCGAGCCGTCCTGGGTCACCGCGGCAGTGGTGAGGCCCGTCAGCCGCTCGGCCGCTGCTGCCGGATCGGCCACCGTCGCCGAGGCGAGCACGAAGGTCGGTGACGCGCCGTAGCTGGCGCAGATCCGTCGCAGCCGGCGCACGATCAGCGCCACGTGCGCCCCGAAGAGGCCGCGGTAGGCGTGGCACTCGTCGATCACCACGTAGCGCAGCCGGCGGAGGTAGGAGGCCCAGCGGGCGTGGCCGGGCAGCAGCCCGCGGTGCAGCATGTCCGGGTTGGTGAGCACCCAGTTCGCGTGGGCTCGCACCCAGTCCCGCTCCTCGGTGGGGGTGTCGCCGTCGAAGGTCGCGGCGCGTAGCCACGGCAGGGCCAGTGCCTGCAGGGATCGCAGCTGGTCGCCGGCCAGGGCCTTGGTGGGCGCGATGTAGAGGACGCGAGCCCGGTCGTCGGCGTGCAGCGCGGCCAGCGCCGGCAGCTGGTAGCCGAGCGACTTCCCCGAGCCGGTACCGGTGGCCAGCACCACCGAGTTCCCCGAGTGCGCCAGCTCGGCGGCCTCGGCCTGATGGGACCAGGGGGCGCCCACCCCTCGATCGGCGAGGCGCGCGACGAGTGGCGCGGGTGCCCACTGCGGCCAGGTCGTGGTGCGCCCGGAACGGGCTGAGAGTTCCTCGACGTGCGTCACCGGCGAGTCGCCGGGGGCCACCCCGAGCAGGAGCTGGTCGAGGAGCTCGCGCACTGCTCCTCCTCGGTTCGGCTGGTATGGCATGCTGGCGAAGCTCGACATGTAGGTCAGTGAGAGGTGACGTCCCGTGCAGCTTTCCGTGTCGCGACTCGATCCGAGTGGGGTCGCCCTGGCCACCGTCGATGGCGAGATCGACGTCTACTCTGCCCCCACTCTGCGCGACGGCCTCACCGAGCTGCTGCAGCAGGGTGCGAGCGTCGTCGTCGATCTCACCGAGGTCGGCTTCCTGGACTCCACCGGCCTCGGCGCGCTCGTCGCCGCGCGGAAGGTCGCGGAGGACAGCGGCGCCCAGCTGCCGCTCGTCTGCACGCGCGAGCGCATCCTCAAGCTCTTCACGATCACGGGTCTCGATGGCGTCTTCACCATCCACCCGAGCATCGACGGCGCCGTCGCCGCGCTGGCCACCGGCGGGACCGCCTAGCCCCCCGATCACCGCTGTGCGGGCCTGACCGCCGGCGCGCGCCGGATCGGGCATCCCGGCACAAACCGTGCTCAACACGAGGCCTAAGTGTGTCCCAGGACACAGTGGTCCACGCCACATCCGGTTATGCTCCGGCCGTCCGCTGGTGCGTGAGACGTACGTCTCACTACACCCCGCCACGTGCGTGCCTGGATGTCAGGTTGCGCCCGAAATGACCTAGGGGAACCTGCATGGCCGAGCTGCAACTTGCCGAAGCACTGCCCGGTATCTCGAGTGGTGAGAAGACCGTCGTTGTCGTGATCGGGGTCATCGCCATCGCGGCACTGGTCTTCGCCTACTCGCTGGTGAAGGAGGTGCTCAAGGCCGACCAGGGCACACCGAAGATGCAGGAGATCGCAAAGGCGGTCCAGGAGGGGGCTGCGGCCTACCTCAACCGCCAGTTCCGCACCCTGGCGATCTTCTCGGTGCTCGTCTTCCTGCTCCTGCTGGCCCTGCCCGTCAACCACGGTGGTTTCTCGGTGCAGCTCGGCCGGGCGCTGTTCTTCATCGTCGGCGCGGTCTTCTCGGCCTCGGTCGGCTACATCGGGATGACGCTGGCCACCCAGGCCAACGTCCGGGTGGCCGCGGCAGCCCGGGGCGGCGGGCGTGAGCGCGGCTTCCACATCGCGTTCCGCACCGGCGGCATCGTCGGCATGCTCACGGTCGGCCTAGGCCTGCTCGGTGCCAGCGTCGTGCTGCTCGCCTACAACAAGAACGCCCCGACCGTCCTGGAGGGCTTCGGCTTCGGTGGCGCGCTGCTCGCCATGTTCATGCGTGTCGGCGGCGGTATCTTCACCAAGGCCGCCGACGTCGGTGCCGACCTCGTCGGCAAGGTCGAGGCAGGCATCCCGGAGGACGACCCGCGCAACGCCGCCACGATCGCCGACAACGTCGGTGACAACGTGGGTGACTGCGCCGGCATGGCCGCCGACCTCTTCGAGTCCTACGCGGTCACCCTGGTGGCCGCTCTGATCCTCGGCCAGACGGCCTTCGGCGCCAAGGGGCTGCTGCTCCCACTGATCATCGGCGCGGTGGGCATCATCAGCTCCTTCGTGGGCATCCTGACCACGAAGCTGCGCGAGTCCGACCGTAACGGCCTGGTGCCGATCGACCGCGGCTTCTTCATCACGGCGTCCGTCTCGCTGGTGCTCGTCGCGATCTCGGCCTTCACGTTCCTGCCGAGCAAGTTCAGCAAGCTGCCCCAGCACGTCGCGGGTGCCACCGGCAACCCCGCGGTGATCGCCTTCGTGGCGGTGCTGATCGGCATCGTGCTGGCCGTCGCCATCCAGCAGATCACCGGCTACTTCACCGACACGTCGCGGCGTCCCGTCAAGGACGTTGCCGACACCTCGCTCACCGGCGCTGCCACCGTCATCCTCTCCGGCATCTCGCTGGGGCTGGAGTCGGCGGTGTACTCCGCGCTGCTGATCGGTGCCGCGCTCTTCGGCGCCTTCCTGCTCGGCGGCGGCAGCACCTTCGTCGCGCTCTACGCCGTGGCGCTCGCGGGGTGTGGCCTGCTCACCACCGCTGGCGTCATCGTCGCGATGGACACCTTCGGCCCGGTCAGCGACAACGCGCAGGGTGTGGCCGAGATGTCCGGTGACATCGACGAGCTGGGTGCGCGCGTCCTCACGGACCTCGACGCCGTCGGCAACACCACGAAGGCCATCACCAAGGGCATCGCGATCGCCACCGCGGTACTGGCGGCCACCGCGCTCTTCGGCTCGTTCAACAAGGCGATCGGCGACGCCCTCGACGGCCTCAAGGGCGGCTCGGACGCCGCCTTGGGTAAGGCAGGTCACCTCACCCAGCTGTCGTTCTCCTTCGACCTGTCGCAGCCGAACAACCTCTTCGGCGTGATCATCGGCGCCTCGGTGGTCTTCCTCTTCAGCGGTCTGGCGATCAGTGCCGTGGGCCGTGCGGCAGGACGCGTGGTCTACGAGGTGCGCGCGCAGTTCCGCGACCACCCCGGGATCATGGACTTCAGCGAGAAGCCCGACTACGCCCGCGTCGTCGACATCTGCACCAAGGACTCGCTGCGCGAGCTCGCCACGCCCGGGCTGCTCGCGATCTTTGCGCCCGTCTCGGTCGGGTTCCTGCTCGGTGTCGGCCCGCTGGCCGGCTACCTCGCCGGGGCCATCGGCGCCGGGGTGCTCATGGCGATCTTCCTGGCCAACTCCGGTGGGGCCTGGGACAACGCCAAGAAGATGGTCGAGGACGGCGTGCACGGCGGCAAGGGCACCGATGCCCACGCCGCCACCGTCATCGGGGACACGGTGGGTGACCCGTTCAAGGACACCGCGGGCCCGTCGATCAACCCGCTGATCAAGGTGATGAACCTTGTTGCCGTGCTGGTGGCGCCAGCCGTGGTGAAGCTGACGGTGGGCGACAACGCCTCCCTGCCGCTGCGGATCCTCGCCGGCCTAGTGGCGTTCGCGATCATCGCCGCGGCGGTCATCGTCTCCAAGCGGCGTCGGGTGTCGATGGGTGACGAGCCGGCCGTCGCGCCGGCGGCGGCTGCTGCCTGACGCAACCCAGGAGAGGGCGGTCCTGGCCACTGGCCGGGGCCGCCCTCGGTGTTTCCCAGCTAACCTGAACCTCCCCCGGATCGCGTTTAGGAGGGTCCATGTCGCAGTTCTCACTCTTCGGAGCAGCTGCCGCGGAGCCCTGCCTGGACGACCTCGACGGTGTGCTGCTGGCCGGTGGCTGGTGGGTGCACGTCGATGGCGTGGCCCGTCTCTCGGTGGTCGTCACGCAGCGGTGGCGGGCTGAGGCGCTGGCCGCGGAGTTCGCGTTGCGCGGTGTCGGGGCGGCTGAGGGCGATGCGATCGTGCCGGCCGAGGCCGGCTTCGGCGTGCGCACCGGCTTCCACGCCGCCCTCAATCCGCAGGCTGCGCGCTGGAGCCGCGGGGCCAACGCGGGCCCGCCGGTCGACTTCACCCTCACCGCCGGCGGGCTACGGCTCTGGGCGATCACCGCGGGCAGCCGCGACGATGTCGGCTACCTGCTCGGTACCGCCCTGCCGGACGACAGCGTCCACATGGCCGGAGGCGCACAGCTCTCCCGGCTGGGCCTTGCCGCGGTCTCCCTCTCCGGTCGCGGCGGGCCAGGCTGGCGGGTCACCTCGGCCAAGCGGATCAGGCGGCTGGGCGAGCTGCTCGGGGTCGCCCCCGAGGGCGGCGAGCAGGTGTGGACCTGAGGCACGCCGCGCCACGAACACTGACAGTGCAGCGAGGACACCCTCCGACGTCCTGTACCGTCCGCGACGGCGGCCTGTTCAGGCCCCCGACTACAGGTAATAGGGAGAAGTAGTGGCCAGCCGGAAAGGCGACGGAACCTCGACGGGCACCAAACTGGTGATCGTCGAGTCGTCGACCAAGGCCAAGATGATCGGCGGGTTCCTCGGGCCCGGCTACGTCGTCGAGGCCTCGATCGGCCATATCCGCGAGCTTCCGCCCAACGCTGCCGCCGTCCCGGCCGCCTACAAGGGCCAGCCCTGGGCGCGCCTCGGCGTCGACGTCGACCACGACTTCGAGCCGCTCTACGTCGTCAGCGCCGACCGCAAGCAGCAGGTCAGCAAGCTCAAGCAGCTGATCAAGAACGCCGACGAGCTCTACCTCGCCACCGATGAGGACCGCGAGGGCGAGGCCATCGCGTGGCACCTCGTCGAGGAGCTCAAACCCAAGATCCCGGTGCGACGGATGGTCTTCCACGAGATCACCCCGTCTGCCATCGCGGCTGCCGTGGCGGCGCCGCGCGAGATCGACCTCGAGCTCGTCGAGGCCCAGCGCACCCGGCAGATCCTCGACCGTCTCTACGGCTACGAGGTCAGCCCCGTGCTCTGGAAGAAGGTCATGCCGCGGCTGTCGGCCGGCCGGGTGCAGTCCGTCGCCACCCGCATGATCGTCGAGCGCGAGCGGGCCCGGATGGCCTTCCACAGCGCCGAGTACTGGGACGTGCAGGGCACCTTCGCCGCGGTCGACCCGAAGCCCGGCGACCCGGCGACGTTCACCGCCACCCTGGTCAGCCTCGACGACCTGCGCCTGGCCAGCGGCCGCGACTTCGACCCGGCCACCGGGCAGGCACCCTCGACCGTCCTGCACCTGGACGAGGCGGGTGCCCGCGGGCTCGCCGCCCGGCTGGAGGGGCGCGAGTTCGCCGTCCAGGGCGTTGAGGAGAAGCCGTACCGGCGCCGTCCCTACGCGCCGTTCATGACGTCGACGCTGCAGCAGGAGGCGGGACGCAAGTTCCGCTGGTCCGCGCAGACGGTGATGCGGGTGGCACAGCACCTGTACGAGAACGGCTTCATCACCTATATGCGTACCGACTCCACCACGCTGTCGGAGACGGCGCTGGCCGCCGCCCGGGCGCAGGCCCGCGAGCTCTACGGCGACGCCTATGTCCCGGCCGAGCCGCGCCAGTACACGCGCAAGGTCAAGAACGCGCAGGAGGCCCACGAGGCCATCCGTCCCGCGGGTGACTCCTTCCGCACTCCGGGCCAGGTGGCCAACCAGCTCAGCTCGGACGAGTTCCGGCTCTACGAGCTGATCTGGCAGCGCACGCTGGCCTCGCAGATGTCCGACGCGGTGGGCACCACGGTGTCGGTGCGGATCGGCGCGACGTCGGTGTCGGGCGAGGCGGTGGTCTTCACCACCAGCGGCCGCACGATCACCTTCCCCGGCTTCCTGCGGGCCTACGTCGAGGAGACCGACGAGTCGGCGGAGAAGGACGACGCAGAGAAGCGGCTGCCGCAGCTGGCCCGCGGCGACGCCCTCGATCCGCGCGAGTTCGAGCCTGAGGGACACAGCACCTCCCCGCCGGCGCGCTACAGCCAGGCGTCGCTGGTGAAGGCGATGGAGGAGCTCGGGGTGGGCCGCCCGTCGACCTATGCCTCCATCATCGAGACGATCCAGAATCGCGGCTACGTCTGGCAGAAGGGTCAGGCGCTCGTCCCGACCTGGACCGCGTTCGCCGTCATCGGCCTGCTGGAGTCCTACTTCGGACGGCTCGTCGACTACGGCTTCACCGCCTCGGTGGAGAACGACCTCGACGACATCGCCGCCGGCGAGCGCTCGCGCATCGAGTGGCTGCACAACTTCTATTTCGGCTCCGGCGCGGACGCCGACCTCGACGCCGAGCGGATCTCCGCCCAAGGCGGCTTGAAGAAGCTCATCGCCTCGCGCCTGGAGGAGATCGACGCCCGTGGCGTCAACTCGATCCCGGTCGCCGGCTCGGATGCGATCGTGCGGGTGGGTCGCTACGGCCCGTACGTGCAGCGCGGCGAGGGTGACGATTCGCAGCGCGCCTCGCTGCCGGAGGACCTCGCCCCTGACGAGGTGACGCCGGAAAAGATCGAGGAGCTGCTCGCCGCCCCGTCCGGTGACGTCGAGCTGGGCACCACGGCCGACGGCCGGGAGATCACGGCCCGCTCCGGCCGCTACGGCCCGTACGTCAGCGACGGGGAGAAGTCGGCGTCGCTGTTCAAGTCGATGGCGCTGGACACGATCACCCTCGAGGACGCCGAGCGGCTGCTCACCCTGCCGCGCACCCTCGGCGTGATCGACGGCGAAGAGGTCACCGCGCAGAACGGCCGCTACGGGCCGTACATCAAGAAGGGCACCGACTCGCGCTCGATCGAGACCGAGGAGCAGCTCTTCACGGTGACCCTCGACGACGCGATCGCCCTGCTCGCCCAGCCCAAGCAGCGCGGGCGCCGAGCCGCGGCCGCGCCGCCGCTCAAGGAGCTCGGCGAGGACCCGATCTCGAAGAAGCCGATGGTGGTGAAGGACGGCCGCTTCGGCCCGTACGTCACCGACGGCGAGACCAACGCCTCCCTGCGGCGCGGCGACTCGATCGAGGAGCTCACCGACGAGCGGGCCTCCGAGCTGCTGGCCGACCGTCGGGCCCGTGGCCCCGCCGTCAAGAAGGCGGCGAAGAAGGCTGCGAAGAAGGCGCCTGCCAAGAAGGCTGCTGCGAAGAAGGCGCCTGCCAAGAAGGCTGCGGCGAAGAAGGCTGCGGCGAAGAAGGGCTGATCCGTCGGCGGTCCGCTTCTCGCCACCCTGTACTCGGGTTTGACCGACGGTGTGTATGACTTTGTCGTACAACCGTCAGTCAAACGCCAGAACCCCTGGTGGGTCCAACCGCAGCCGGATCACGCTCGGTGGCCCACCAGGAAGATGCGACGGAACGGCAGCAGCGTGCCGTGCTCGGTGGCGGGGTAGGCCTGCCGCAGCTCGGCGGCGAAGGCCTGCTCGAACTCGGCCCCGTCCGCTGGTGACAACGCGGCGAGCACAGGCCGTAGCCCGGTACCCCGCAGCCACTCCAGCACCGGGTCGGGCCCGTGGAGCACGTGCAGGTAGGTCGTATCCCAGACGTCGGCGACGAGGCCGGCGTCGAGCAGCAGCGCGGCATAGGTCTGCGGGTCAGCAACGTTCTGGTGTCGTAGGACGCCCTCGAGCGCGGCGGCCCACCGTGGCGAGGAGGCCAGCTCCCGCATCAGCACGTGGGACGGTGACTCGAAGTTCCCCGGCACCTGGGCCGCGAGCCAGCCGTCCGCCGGCAGCATGGTGGCCCAGGCCCGCAGCAGGTCCAGGTGTCCGGGCACCCACTGCAGCAGGGCGTTGCTGACGATGACGTCGGTGTCGGCGGGCACCTCCCACGAGGCAGCGTCGGCGACGCGGAAGGAGAGCCGCGGCCCGCTCAACGCCTCGGCCGAGGCGATCATCTCCGGCGACGAGTCGAGCCCCTCGACCACCGCAGCCGGCCAGCGCGGCGGCAGCAGGGCCGTGAGTGTGCCGGGCCCGCAGCCGACGTCCACCACTCGGCGCGGGTGTTGGGCGCCCACCCGACCGAGCAGATCGAGGAACGGCCGACCGCGCTCGTCGGCATACCGGTTGTACTGCGCTGGATCCCATCGCATGAGCCCGACGATATCTCTTGAGGTCAAGATATATGGCACGATGAGGGGATGGAGGACGAGGTTGACGACATCGTCGCCGCCTGGCGCCGCGAGCGCGCGGATCTCGACGTCGCCCCGCTGCATGTCCTGTCCCGGGTGAGCCGGCTCGCCTCCCTGCTCGATCAGCGGCGCGCGGAGGCCTTCGTCGAGCACGGGCTGCAGGGTCACGAGTTCGACGTGCTGAGCGTGCTGCGCCGCAGCGGAGAGCCGTTCGAGCTGACGGCCGGCGAGTTGGCCGCGCTCACCCACGTCACCTCGGGCACGATGACGAGCCGACTCGACAGGCTGGTCACCCGCGACTTCGTCTCCCGGCACGCCGACCCGGCCGACGGGCGGCTGGTGCGGGTGCGGCTCACCGCGGTCGGCCGCGAGCGTGTCGACGCCGCCTTCGAGGCCCTGCTGACCAGCGAGCGCCGGCTGCTCGCCACCCTCGACCCGGCCGAGCAGGCCCACGTGGCCGACGCGCTCCGAGCCCTGCTCGTCACGGCGAACAGGCTGCTGACAGACCGCTGACAGTGGTGGGCAGTACCGTGTCCGCAGACGTCATATCTGCTACCCAGGTTGCCAGAATCCTGATCACACCCGAGGGGGCCGCGATCACCTCCGAACGACCCGTAGAGGAGCCGCAGCAGCCTGCGGTCTCCACGGTGGCGTCGATCAGTGGCGTTATGCGGGTGACCCCGTTCCGGAGGCTCTGGTACTCGACCGCGCTCTCCAGCCTGGGTGACTGGCTGGGGCTGCTCGCCAGCACCGCGCTGGCCACCGATCTCGCGCACGGCTATCAGGCGCAGAACTACGCGCTGGGTGGCGTGCTCGTCGTCAAGCTGCTTCCAGCGATCATCCTCGGGCCACTGGCTGGCGCCTTCGCCGACCGGTTCGACCGCCGCCGCACGATGGTCGTCTCCGATGCGCTGCGCTTCCTGCTCTTCATCAGCATTCCGCTGGCCCACCTGGTCGTCGACGTGGACAAGACGCTCGCCTGGCTGCTGATCGCGAGCTTCCTCATCGAATGCGTCAGCCTCTTCTGGATGCCTGCCAAGGACGCCTCGGTGCCGAACCTGGTGCGGCGCGACCAGATCGAATCGGCCAACCAGCTCAGCCTGATCACCACCTATGGCGTCACCCCGGTGCTCGCCGCGGGGCTCTTCTCGCTGCTGTCGCTGATCACCAACGTGCTGGCCCGGCACTTCGCGTTCTTCGAGGCCCAGCCGGTGACCCTGGCGCTGTACTTCAACGCCGGCACCTTCCTCTTCGGCGCGATCGTCGTCTACTTCATTCGAGAGATCAGCGGGCACCGCGCCGGGCGCGCGGCCGACGAGCAGCCCGGGCTGATGTTCCTGGTGCGCGAAGGCGCGTCGTTCATCCGCAACTCCCGCCTCATCGGCGGCCTGATCATCGGGCTGGTCGGTGCCTTCGTCGCGGCGGGTGCCGTCATCGGCGCGGGCAAGATCTTCGTCACCAGCCTCGGCGGCGGGAACGCGGCCTACGGGGTGCTCTTCGGCGCGGTCTTCGTCGGCCTCGGCACCGGGATGGGCTTCGGGCCCAGGCTGGCCGGCGACCTCTCCCGCCGCCGGCTCTTCGGGGTCTCGCTGATCTTCGCCGCGCTCTGCCTCATGCTCACCTCGGTCATGCCGCAGGTCGCGCTGGCCACCGTGCTCGTCGTCGGCATCGGCTTCGGCGCCGGGGTTGCCTACCTGGCCGGTATGACGCTGCTCGGCACCGAGGTCGACGACGAGATGCGCGGCCGGGTGTTCGCGCTGCTGCAGTCGCTGATCCGCGTCGTGCTCATCCTCGCGCTCGCCACCGTCCCCTTCGCCGTGGCGCAGGTCGGGAAGAAGACCGTGACGATCGGGCACGTCCACTACACCGTCGACGGCACGCGCATCGTGCTCATGGTCGGCGGCATCCTCTGCCTGGCCGCCGGCCTGCTGGCCTACCGCAAGCTGGACGACCGCGAGCAGGTCGCCATGTGGCCGGATGTCAAGGCGTCGCTGCGCCGCGACTCCGGGGCGCGCCGGCGGATGCGCACCGGCGGCATCTTCATCGCCTTCGAGGGCGGGGAGGGGTCTGGCAAGTCCACCCAGATCAAGCTCCTCGCCGCCTCCCTGGCTGCCAGTGGCCGCTCCGTGATCACCACCCACGAGCCGGGGGCCACCGAGGTCGGCAAGCGCATCCGCGACCTGGTGCTGCACCACAGCGAGCCGCTCTCCCCGCGGGCCGAGGCGCTGCTCTTCGCCGCCGACCGCGCCCACCACGTCGACACCGTGATCCGCCCCGGGCTCGAGCATGGCGGCATCGTCCTCACCGATCGCTACGTCGATTCGTCGGTGGCCTACCAGGGCATCGGGCGCGGCCTGCCCGTCGACGAGATCCGCCGGATGTCGCGCTGGGCCACCGGGGGGCTGCGCCCGGACCTCACGATCCTGCTCGACGTGCCGGCCGAGGTCGGGCTGGCCCGTGCAGGTGATCGCGGGGCGGCCGACAAGCTCGAGGGCGAGTCGCTGATCTTCCACCAGCGGGTGCGGCAGGCCTTCCGGGTGATGGCCGAGTCGGCGCCGCGCTACTACTGCGTCATCGATGCCCAGCTCGACAGCGCGGCCATAGCCGCGGAGATCCGCTCGGCCGTCGACGCGCTGCTTACCCCGCGCCGGGCCCGCAACCGCCCGGTACTGGCGGCCGCCGAGAGCGATGTCGCGGAGGTGACTTCATGACGGTCTGGGACGCCCTGGTCGGTCAGGACGAGGTGGTGGTGACGCTCGAGCAGGCTGCCGCCGCGGCGGCGGAGATCGTCGCCGGGCGTGATGTCGCCACCGGCGCCATGACCCATGCCTGGCTCTTCACCGGGCCGGCGGGCTCGGGTCGCTCGGTGGCCGCCCGGGCGCTCGCAGCGGCGCTGCAGTGCGAGCGGCTGCCGCGGGGCTGCGGTGAGTGCTCGGGGTGCCGCTCGGTGCTGGCCGGCAGCCACCCGGACGTCCATTCGGTGGTCCCGGAGGGGCTCTCGATCTCGGTGGCCGAGGCCCGTGCCGTGGTCTCCGGCGCGGCTCGCCGCCCTCAGCTGGGCCACTGGCAGGTGGTCGTGATCGAAGACGCCGACCGCCTCACCGAGCAGGCCGCCAACGCCCTGCTGAAGGCGATCGAGGAGCCCTCGGACCGCACCGTCTTCCTGCTCTGCGTGCCCTCGCTGCACCCGGACGACGTCTCCTTGACGATCCGTTCGCGCTGCAGGCTGGTGGCCGTCCGCACGCCTCCGGCCGACGCGGTGGCCGCTGTGCTGCGTGCCAGTGGTGTCGACGACGAGACGGCCACCTGGGCGGCGGCGGCGGGGCAGGGACACGTCGGCCGGGCCCGTCGGCTGGCACGGGACGAAGAGGCCCGCACGCGGCGTGCGGCGGTGCTCTCGATCCCGGCCTCGCTGACGTCGCTGCGGGCCTGCCTAGCTGCTGCCGATCAGCTGGTCAGCGCCGCGGAGGCAGAGGCCAACGCGATGAAGGCAGAACTCGACGGTGCCGAGACGGCCGCGATGACGGTGGCCCTCGGTGGAGGCGGCACGGGCAAGGGTGCGGCCGCGGCGGCGCGGGGCAGCGCCGGTGTGCTGAAGGACCTGGAGAAGCGGCAGAAGTCGCGGGCCACGCGCGCTCAGCGGGACGCCCTCGACCGCGCGCTCGTCGACCTGGCGGCCTTCTACCGTGACGTCCTGCTCGTGCACGCCGGTGCCGCTGTGGCCCCCGCCCACCCGGACCTGCACGACGACGTCCGGACGGTGGCGCTCCGCGTGCCGCCCGCCGGGGTGCTGCAGCGGCTCGACGCCGTGCTGGCGTGCCGCGAGGCGCTCGACCTGAATGTGAAGCCGCGCATCGCGGTCGAGGCGATGACGGCCCTGCTCCGCCTGCCGTCCTGAAGCCGTGTTTGCCTACGCTGTTGCCGGTTGAGCACCGTCGAACCGGCAACAGCGTAGGCAAACAGGAGCCGCTGCCGGCGCTAGGGTGGGCGGATGCCGATGATGTGCGCTGTCGTGTTCCAGCGGCAGGGCCGGCTCTACTACGCAGACCCCGGCTCGTTGACGCCGTCGGTCGGCGACCACGTCCTCTACCCGACGCATGAGGGTCCCGAGGTGGCCGAGGTGATGTGGGCGCCGGAGTGGGTTGCCGACGATGTGGGTGGCCTGCCGGTGCTCGTCGGGATGGCGGGCGAGACACACCTTCGCGCGTCGGAGGTGTCGCGCAAGAAGCGCGCCTCGGCCCGGGTGGCCGCGCGCCGGCTCATCCGCGAGCACGAGCTGCCGATGAAGCTCAGCGGCGTCGACTACCTGTACGACGAGAACCGCACCACGATCTACTTCACCGCCCCGCACCGCATCGACTTCCGGGCTCTGGTGCGTGACCTTGCAGCGACGATGGACGGCAAGGTGGAGCTGCGGCAGCTCTCGGCCCGCGACGAGGCCCGCCTCACCGGCGACATCGGTTCGTGCGGGCGCGAGCTGTGCTGCTCGACCTTCCTCGTCGACTTCGAACCGGTGTCGGTGCGGATGGCCAAGGACCAGGACCTGCCGCCGAACCCGATGCGGATCTCCGGTGCGTGCGGCAAGCTGATGTGCTGCCTGAAGTACGAGCACCCGCTGTACCAAGAGTTCGCCGAGCAGGCCCCGGCGCTGGGTGAGCGGGTCGAGACACCCGAGGGGGACGGCACCGTGATCGGGCACAACGTCCCGGGGGAGACGGTCGTGGTGCGGATGGCTGCCGACGGCAAGGTCAGCCGCTGCGCGCTGGCCTCGGTCTGCTCCAGCCGCAAGTCCTACGAGTCCCGCTAGTCGCGGAACAACTGGTTCCAGCGGGCCGTTGCGCCCAGATGGAGCTCACCGAGGCAATCGACTTCGCCCGCGCCACCCGCAACGGCGTGCTGGTCACCACACGGGGCAACGGCCGTCCCCAGCTGTCCAACATCTCCTACAGCGTCTCCGAGGACGGGCTGATCCGGATCTCGATCACCGCCGAGCGCGCGAAGTACCGCAACCTCGTGCGCGAGCCGTGGGCAGCCCTGCACGTCACCCGTGACGACTTCTGGGCCTACGTCGTGATCGAGGGTGACGTCACGCTCTCGGAGGTGGCGGCTGCCCCCGACGATGCGGCCGTGGAGGAGCTGGTCGCGCTGTACCGCTCCCTCGCCGGTGAACACGAGGACTGGGACGACTACCGGGCCGCGATGGTCCGCGACCAGCGCGTGGTCGTCCGGATCGCGCCGACCCGGGCTTACGGGATGCTGCCGACCTAGGCCCGACTGTCCCACGAGGAGCTGGGGACGGTGCTGGATCCAGCGCTGTGACCGCAGCCGGTGGTCGAGGGATGCTCGACACGTCCCGCATCCCGACCGCTAGTCCGGCTCAGGAGACGAGGTCGCCGATACTGGCGCCGTAGCTGTCCGGTGCATGCCACTGGCCCCGCGCCACGAGAACCTCGCGCAGGACGTCCGGGCGGTCGGTGATGATGCCGTCGACCCCGCGGTCGAGCAGGCGGTGCATGGTGGGGGAGTCGTTCACCGTCCAGACGATCACCCGTACCCCGGCGTCGTGGGCACGCTCCACCAGCTCGTCGGTGTAGACCCGCATCCGGCCGAGCCGTAGGGGCACGTGGGCGAAGAGGCCGGCCGAGTCCGACGGCATCGAGCGGTGCGCCAACCGGGCGAGCTTGCGCCAGCTGAGTGCGGTGCAGAGCTCCGGGCTGGTGAGGCTGCGCAACTCCTCGAGCCAGCGCCCGCGCATGCCGGCGATGCAGACCCGCCGCTGCGATCCCGTGTCGCGTAGTAGGCGGGCGAGCGGGGCGATCGTCCGCGGCTCCTTGACGTCGATGGTGAAGCACGCGTCGGGGAAGGACGCGAGGACGTCGGCGAGCGTGACGATCGCCCCACCGCCCTGGACGGAGAGTTTTGTGACCTCGGCGAGGGTGTGCCGGCGCAGCTTGGTGTGCGAGCCCGTGACGCGGTACAGCCCGGCGTCGTGGAAGGCCACCAGGTGCCCGTCCGACGTCATCCGCACGTCCGTCTCGAGGTAGCGCAGGCCAAGTGCGTAGGAGCGGGCGAAGGCCTCGAGGGTGTTCTCCGCCGCGAGCCCTGCTCCGCCTCGATGGGCGATCGCCAACGGCCCGCGTGCGTCGCGATACACGGCGCTCATGCGTCCACTGTGCGGGCTTCAGCTGTGTTGAGGAGCCGATTTCGGGACAGTTCGCGAGGCGTTCACGCAACCTTCGCCGCCTGACGCGCTCCCGTCGACAACGGTTCGTGCAGACGCTGGTTGCGACTTCCCGTCGCCTACCTTGTGCGCGCTGCAGGTGCTAGCGGCGGTCGCCGACGCCGAGACGACGCACACTGTGAGCGCCGCGGTGTCGAGCCGGTGGTGCCGTCGAGCCGGTGGTGCCGTCAGGCCGGTGGTGACCGGCGGCGGCGCGAACGGTTAGACTTTTGTGTCGCGCCGGTCCGCCACAAGTGGGCCGCGCGTCACTGCCGCCTTAGCTCAGTTGGCCAGAGCAACGCACTCGTAATGCGTAGGTCGTCGGTTCGACTCCGACAGGTGGCTCCACATACGAGTCCCGAATGTTGGGGGATCCGGACTGCAGGTCCGCCCGCTCGACCTCCTCGCCGGTACCACTGCGGTAACCACCGCCGTAACCACCGCCGTCCTCGTTGGTACCGGACGCGCCCCACAGCGCCGCCCCAACCCGGTTGGTCGCGTCGCGCGACACCTCCGGCATCACGTGCGTGTACGTGTTCATCGTCAGGCTGATCTGCGAGTGTCCGAGGATCTCCATCGCCACCCGAGGTGCGACACCCTGAGTGAGCAGCAGGGTCGCAGCGGTATGACGGGCGTCGTGAAGACGCGCTTCACGGACCCCAGCTGCCTTCAGAAGCGATTTCCAGGCGCGGTGGTCCACTCCAGGGTCGATCGGACCGCCAATGACCGTGGCGAACACGTGACCGTGGTCTTGCCACATCGAGCCGGCGGCAAGCCGCTCAGCCGCCTGGGCGGCTCGATGAGTTTTCAACGCCGCGACGAGCGGAACCGGGATCGGGATCGTTCGGCGACTTGCGTTGGACTTCGGCGGACCGAGAACGAGCCCACCGCCGACCCGAGCCGGGCAACTGCCCGCGCGGGCGTATCCGCAGTCGCCGTCGCACCCATGACTGTACGTGCGGCGCTCCAACGCTCGTCGCACAGTGAGGGCGCCAGTCTGGAGATCGACGTCTTCCCACAGCAGGCCGAGCGCCTCGCCCTGCCGCAAGCCGAGCGCAAGTGCAACGGACCAGCGTGCGGCGTTGCGGGAGCCGGTCGCTGCGTCGATGATCTGCTTCGCCTCATCTTGCGTCAGCGGCTTCACTTCGACTCGGATGACGCTCGGCGGCTCGACGAGGGCACAGACGTTCCGCGCAACGCGCTCGCGGGCCGTAGCTACCTTCAGGGCACGAGACAACACGCGGTGGGTCTTCAGGACTGACGACGCAGTCAGGGCCTTGGGCATCACTACCTCGCCCGTCTTTGCATCAAGCCGCGGCTGAGGCGCCATCAGCGACGCGTAGAAGGACTCGACGTGCTCAGGCTGGAGGCGATCAAGTCGGTGGTGTCCAATTGCCGGGACGATCCGGCTCTCGACGATCGAGCGGTAGTCGTAGAGCGTCCCCGGGCGAAGTCTCGTGGCGACGATCGTGTCGAGCCAGTGCCTCAACCACTCCGCAACCGTTGGTGAAGCCCCCGCGAGCGGCACAAGACCCGCATCTCGCTTCTCCTGAAGCTTGCGCAGCTTCAGCGCCACCTCGCCACGGGTCTTGCCAGAGACGTGACGGCGGTCGCGCTTGCCGCCGGCCTTCAAGCCGAAAGACAGCGACGCGTGATAGCGCCCGTCCTTGCCGAGCTTGATCTCGGTTCCTTCGCCGTCAGAGCGTCGACTACCGGCCATCTCGAACACCTTTCAACGCCGCAGGCACCGGCCATGCACCAAAATGAGGCGTCACGCCTCCACCAAGACCTGCTCCGCCACCTGAGGGCCGGACAGCGAGCCGACGTAGTCCAGGAGGGCTTCAGCTGAGATACGCCGAGACTTACCGATCTTCACGGAGGGCAATACGCCAGCGCGCATCAAGTTGTACACGGTGCTCCGTCCGACGCTGAGCGCATCAGCAGCGTCCGCGGGGGTAAGCAGGATCTTCAACTTCGCCTTCGCTCAGCCGTGGTGGCGACCCAGCAGACGCCAGTGCTCGCCAAGCAGCGATTCGGCTGCTTGCGGCAAGTCTGGCATTCGGGTACGACAACGCTGGGCGTGTCGCGACGGTCTGTCGCCGACGGATTTGCTCGGCGTGAACGCCTAGCCATAGGTGAAGCTCACCTCTGAACTCGCGTAACCTAGCCAGGATGGGAGCAACGAGAGCGCTCGTCCCACGCCATGCTGGAACTCCGAGCCAGGGGCCCAACCAAAGTGCGACCGAAACAACTCGTGTGTATTGGCGTCGCGGGTTGGGCGGGCGACGGCAACATGACAACGCACGTCGTCCGTGTTGTTCTTCCGTCGAACCCACATGACGTCACCGTGGGCCATCGGAACGAATCTTTCGTCAGGCTCGTTTACGTTGACCAAGATGAACCAGTCGACCCCACGGGGCGACTCAAACTGCTGCCACGGGCGGACAGCGTCGGCTAATAGGCATGCGTCGAGGTGCTGAAGCTCTAAAGCATATATGAGTCGCTGTTCCAGATCGCCCAATCGGACCTGAATGCGAGACTGGTATTGGTTGAAGCTCTGGGCGAGGCTAGACAGGCGGGAGACTTCTTCAATAAGCGGGCTTGACTTATGAGCACCAACGCGGACGGTTGTCTGCGTCACCGAAGCGTTCTGTACCGAAACCTCCTCCTCCCATTTGAAAGCGTGTAGAGGATCGTTCCACCATGCGGTCTGCGCTGATGTCAGCGTCGTCTCACGTGCTCCCTCGATTCCGTCAATATGAGCGTAAATAGCCTCGCTTCCGCCGAAATCCTTGAAAACGATGCCACTCGGACGATCGAGGTTATAGGCAAGACGTTCATTCTGAGAAGTATTTTGACGGATAGCAAGAGTTACGGCGCCGCGCATCGCCATTTCGTTGGCTACCATAAATTCGCGACTCGTGCGTGATTTCTGTCCGCTGATAGTGGATGCGTTCCACGTCGTGCTGCCTACGAGTCGCATCGCGGCTGATACGAAGCGCTGAGACGGGACCGGTGTCGCTGGCTGAGCAAGAACATCTGAGATCCGGAGCTCGTCGTCGAACAGCTCCGTCGACCAGCCCTGCAGGCGGTGGGCTGCCGCGTCGCGTTCCGCTTGATCGTCGTACGCGACGGTGGCGTAGACCCGTCGTGAACCGTGCGAAGCTCGGACGAGCAGGTTTGGGCCATGCCTCCCAATACGTACAACATCGGGATCGCGGTCACGCTGGAGCTCCATGCCAGCACGCGCGAGCGTTGAAAAAGTCGGATTGCCGATGCCGAACTGGGCATTCACGAACGGGCCGAGTCTTGCCCGGATCGCGCTCTCGAACACCGTCGACGCAACGCCGGGCATGGCACCGCGGCCGAATGTCTGTGCGATACGGCCACAGAGGAGCCTGAGTGTCGCGATGTCACCAGCAGTCAGAATGGCAACCGCTGCTCCGTTACCCTCTGCGAGATAAACGAGCGATCGGCCAACCACCGCTTCGAGTGCATCCGCGCCTCTGCCTGTGACGACGAAGCAGTCGCGGGCGTACGACAGCAGGGCGTCGGTGCTGATAGGACTAGGTCCACCCTCGGATAGCTCTATCAGCGCGCCGACGATGGCCAACTCGTCTGGAGTGCAGATGAGGGCTGCCGCCATCGAAGGTGAAACGCACCAACGAGATGGGTCGCTCGCCACGAGCCCCAGATATCGAAGAACGAGTCTGGGCTCAAGGGTATTTTCATCATCCATCTGCTTCACGACGAACGACACTCCGAGGCCTGTTGCGAACTGACGGGACTCGTCATCGAGGACTTCGTCCCAGAGTGCGTTCCGCCGTTTGGCGTGGAACCACGCTGCCTCGAAGTCCAAGAAGATTGCTGCCCGTCTCAGTTCATGCTCGGTAGCCCTCCAGCTGTCAGGGGTCATTCTGAGATAGCTAGCTGCCTCGGGGCCGGACAACGGCGCCTCAAACGCCGAGAGACGCATGCATGCTTGTTTGGCCTCTGGAGAGAGCGCGGCAAAGGACTCACGGGTTCGCTGGGCAGTGCGCGCGTCTGCAGGCGTAGCGAGTACCTCATCGGCGCTACGCCCACCGGCGAGAAGGTCCAGGGCATCCTTGACGTAGAACGGATAGCCGTCGGTGGCAAGGAGCAGTGAGCGAACTTGCAGCTTAGAAAGGCCGGAGTCACGAGCCCAATCAGTCACGGCTGCTAGGTCGAGTCCAGCGATCGGAGTACAGGGGACGCCAGCAATTTCGAGCTGCGCCACCCGTGACCTGGAGTCGGGATCCCACGCCGCGAATGCTCCAATTACAGACACACCTGTAGGGATCTTGGTGGCAAGATCCTGGAGACGTCCGAAGTCATCAGCGTGCAATGCATCCAAATCGTCTAGGTAGAGAACTAGCGGTCTGGGAGCGAGGAGACCGCTAACGGCGCTCGCTAGATCGCAGATCACCGCCAGGGTGTCTTGATCGGCGGCGGAGCTAATGCGATGAGCGAGGACCATGGCATTCGGTGTCGCGAGGTCTCTCGCGACGGCTCTAAGTTCTTTTGCGCCGCGCTCGCCCACTACCTTGGCTACTGCCTCTAGCAGCCTGTTCCCGACAGCCTCTGATACTCCGCGAAGCCCCGCCGACGAAGCCGACTCAACTCTGTCTCGCACTACCTCCGCTAGTCGATCCGTGAAGGTTGCGTTCGACCCATTTCGGACCGCGGTCTGCTCCAGGGCTGAGAGGATGCCCATTTGTAAGGCACCCGGGGACCGACCGACACTGGTTGGCGGTGCGAGGTAATCACTTCCGGTGCGCTGCCAGAGTTCCTGGAGCACCTTGCTCTTCCCGATGCCGGAGTCGCCCACCAACAGGGTGAGCGGCTTAGCCGAATCGAGGAGGAGAGCAATTTGTGCCTCGCGTCCATAGGTGGCCGCCGCTGCAGGCGTAACGAAGTCGACGGGCGCTGGTTGCTGTTGGCGATGCCGCTTCCACCGCATCCCTACCTCCGCGGTCGATTGTGTAGGTCCGGACTCTCGGCGTCGCTTGTCGGGCCTGGAGTCCAGAACTGTGCAGCAGTAAGGACGAATTCTTCGGCTATTTGGCGGATGCTGGGAAAGACGGGGCTAGTGCTCACATCCCTGGTTTGGCCAGCCTTATCGCGGATCACCCACCCGAATGAGTTACTTCGGGAGAGCCTGAAATAGGCCTCGTTCAGCTCTGGATCAACGTGGACGCCGCCGTCCTGGTTTGCGACTGCGAGGATCAAGTCGCGACGGCTAAAGCGGACATGCTCCTTG
>JAOPUX010000164.1 GCA_025963285.1 Jatrophihabitans sp. | reverse complement strand
CCAAGCTGCTGGCCGGCGCCTCCCGCGGCCTGCTGCGCTACGCGACCGCCGCACGCCCGGTCAGCAAGTCCTCGCTCGTCGGCAGGCTCGAGAGCTCCCGCGCGTTCGGCTGGGTCAGCGCCGACCTCGCCGAGGTGAGCACCGTCCGGCACGCGCTCGGCGGATCGATCAACGACGTCGTCCTGGCCATGGTCACTCGCGCGTTCCGCGACACGCTCATCGCCCGTGGCGAGTGGCCCGGACCGCATTCGCTGCGATCGCTGGTCCCCGTCTCGGTCCGCCTGCCCGGTGATCGCTCGGGCGCCGACAACAGGATCTCGGCACTGCTCGCCGACCTGCCCGTGCACCTCGAGCGGTCGAGCGACGCCTACCGGTCGATCGTCGAGCAGACCCAGCAGCTGAAGTCGTCCCACGAGGCGGTGGCGGGGGAACTGATCGGCGAGCTCGCGGACCTGCTTCCGCCCCGGCTAACCGCCTCAGCACTGCGCGCGGCCTTCCGGGTGCCGCAGCGGTTCATCACGACCGTCACGACGAACGTCCCCGGACCCCGGTGGCCGCTCTACCTCCTCGGGCGCAGGATGACGGCGATCTACCCCTACGTTCCCCTCGCGGACCGGCTGCGGGTCGGCATCGCGGTGACCTCCTACGACGGAGGCCTCTACTTCGGGATCACCAGCGACCGGGACTCGGTGCCGAACCTCGACACCTTCAAGGAGGGGTTGCTGACCGGCCTGCAGGATCTCCTCTCGGAGGCTGAGAACGCTCGGGCATCGATCTAGCCGAGCTGTCCGTGCAGGGTGGTCAGTCCTTGCGCGTCTCGGCACGCACCTCGGCGCCCAGGACTGCGGCCTGGGTCCGTCGCTCCATCCCCAGCTTGGCCAGCAGGCTCGAGACGTAGTTCTTGACCGTCTTCTCGGCCAGGAAGAGCCGCTCACCGATCTGCCGGTTGGTGAGGCCGTCGGCGATGAGGTCGAGTACCTCGCGCTCCCGCTCGGTGAGCGCGGCCAGCCGGTTGTCGGTGGCGTTGCCCTCCCGAACCCGGGCCATCACCTTGTCGATGATGCCCGGCGGGATCAGTGAGCGCCCCAGCGCAACCTGGCGGATCGCGTCGATCAGGCCGGAGCCGCGGACCTCCTTGAGCACGTAACCGGAGGCACCAGCCAGCACCGACGCCAGGACGGCGTCCTCGTCGTCGTAGGAGGTGAGGATCAGGCAGTAGGTGTCCGGCAGGGCGGACCTGACGTCGCGGCAGACGTCGATGCCGCTGCCGTCGGGCAGCCGCGCGTCGAGGATCGCCACGTCGGGCCGGATCGCCGGGATCCGGTTGCGGGCCTCCTCGGCGGTTCCTGCCTCGCCGACGATCTCGAAGCCGTCGACGGAGCCGAGCAGGTCGGCGATGCCGCGGCGCACCACCTCGTGGTCGTCGAGGAGAAAGATCCGGATCGGCCGCTGGTCGTCGGTAGCCGTTGGTTCACTCATCGCAGGGGCGCCTTCCATAGAAGTTGGGTTCCGCCGGTTGAACGTTGGCTCACGCTGAAGGAGCCGCCATGGCGCTCGGCGCGCGCTCGAAGGTTTGCCAGGCCGCTCGTCCGCTCGTGCTCGCCGATACCGACACCGTCGTCGAGCACCGTGATCGTGAGCGCGCCGCCTGCCACGGCGACGTCGACCTCGACGGCGCGGGCCTTGGCGTGTTTGGCGACGTTGGTCACCGCCTCCCGGACGCACGCGATCGCGTCGTCGGCGAGCTCGCCGGCCAGGGCGGAGTCCAGGTTTCCGGAGAAGGCGACCCGCGGGCTGAAACCCAGTGCCGGGGTGAGCTCAGTGGCTACCTCGAGCAGTCGTTGCCGGGCCCCGCTGGCGGCCGGGCCGCCGAGGGGGCCGCGGAGTTCGAAGATGCTCGTGCGGATCTGGCGGATGGTCCGATCGATGTCATCGACGCGCTCGTGGAGCTTCGCGGCGACTGCGTGGTTCGGCCCCACCGTGGAGGCCAGCCCCTCCAGGCTCAGCCCGATCGCGAAGAGCTGCTGGATGACGTGGTCATGCAGGTCGCGGGCGATGCGGTCGCGGTCCTCTAGAAGCGCGACCCGCTGCTGGTCGGATCGGGCGATGGCCAGCTCATGCGCGAGGCTGGCGTGATTGGCGAAGGCTGCCGCCATCGCCAGGTCGGCGGCCGTGAAGGTCAGCCGGCCCTCACGGCGGGCGATCGTCAGCGTGCCGAACACCTCGCCGCTGCCGATGAGGGGGAGCACCATGACGGGCCCGGGATCGATGATGCTGGCCAGGTGCGAGCGACGGTCGTCGAGCTCGGACCCGGAGCGCAGGAGCACCGGCTCGACCCGCTCGACGGCACTGCCTGAGACGGTCTCGGCCACCGGAAAGCGCTGGCCCACGAGATCGGCCGACCCGTGCCCGACGGCCACCTCGATGACGAAATCACCCCGGTCCGGGGTGAGCAGCCCGACGGTGACCACGTCGGCGTCGGCGATGCGATGGGCGTGGCGTCCGATCATCTGCAGCGGGTCCTCGCCGGAGTCGGCCAGCATCTGCGCGCTGATCTCGGCAGACGCCGCGAGCCACTGCTGCTGGGCCCGGGACTCCTGGTAGAGCCTCGCGTTGCTGATTGCGGTGCCGGCGGTGACCGCCAGGGAGCGGACGAGCTCCTCGTCCTCGGCGGTGAAGGCGCCGCGCTCGCTCTCGGTGAGGTAGAGGTTGCCGAAGACCTCTCCGCGGACGCGGATCGGCACGCCCAGGAACGACTTCATCGGCGGGTGATCGGCAGGGAAACCCGACGAGCGCGGATCGTCGGTGATGCGCGCCAGCCGGATCGGCCGGGGATCGGTGATCAGGGCACCCAGCAGCCCCTTGCCCTGCGGCAGGTGCCCGATCTGGTCGGCCAGGTCGTCGCCGATCCCGATGTGGATGAACTGCTCCAGGCTGCCGTCGTGCGCGATCACCCCGAGTGCTCCGTACCGCGCCCCGACCAAGGCCAGGGCGGCCTCGACGACATGCCTGAGGACTGCCTCCAGGCCGAGATCCCCGGTGACGACCTCGGTGGCGCGGAGCAGGCTGCGGAGCCGGCCCTGCGCGAGTTTCACGCCCTGTGCGTGCTCGACGAGCTGATCGATGAGTTGATCGAGTTGGAGCTTGGCACCGTCGGGAAAGCTGAGCGTGCCCTCGCCTTCGCTGCTCACGTGGAGCTGCTCACCCTCATGGCGCGACTGTAGCGCTGAACGGGGGTACCCCTCAGGGCTGCTCATCCAGTACTTCCACAAGGCGACGGCGCCGCGGCGACGGCGTCGCAGGAGCAAGTCCGATACGCAGCAGGATCTGGGGGTGCATGGAGAGCCGCAGCTCGTTGCGCAGGGCCGCGCGGGCCGAGGCCACCTCGACCACCTGGGTCAGCGGGCTGGCGGCGAAGCCGTGACGGGCCACCTCCAGCAGCACCCGCTCCAAGGCCTCGCCGGCGGTGAGCCAACTCACCTGGCTGTCTCCGGGTGTGCCGAGCAGCAGGAGGCACTGATTGCGCGAGGAGTGCGTCTCCGACGGAAGCAAGCCCATTCCGCGAGTGTCGAAGTCACGGATCGGCACCTCGTCATGGGAGCTGCCGTCTACATGCGGGATGGCCGTCACCGGCACGCCGTCGGACCGCCTGGGATCGTCGGTCGTCCAGGCCCGCAGCTCGGCGCGATAGGCGGGGTTGAGGTTCTGGATGTCGTCGGCGCGCTGGCTGAGCACAGCGACGGAGAGCCGCTCGTCCTCCCCGCGCACCAGGTGGAGCTCCGCGCCCTCTGCCGCCGCGGCCTCCTCCAGGGTCGTGATCAGCGCGGCCGGTACCTCGTCCTCGCTGAACTCTCGACGGTTGCTGCGCCGGATCTCGACGACGGCGTCGAGGGCTGCCAGCCGATCGTCCACCGGGTCTGGGCTCGACCCGCCGGTGGTGATCCTGGCGAGCAGGTTCGGCTGGCTGGGATCGGGGAACCGTTCGACCTCGACCGGCAGGCCCGAGGAGGCAAGGGAGACGCGCGCGTTGAACACCGCGCAGCCGCAGCTGATGATCAGTTGCCGGGCAGCCGGGTCGAGTTGCCCGAGGTGACGGGAGTTGTCGGCGTACACGTCGAGCCGGTTCGGCTGCAGGACGAACCGCCACGGCTGCGTGTTGTGCACCGACGGCGCCATCGTCGCGCGCACGGCAGCGCGCCGCAGGGCCAGGGTCTGCGGCTGGTTGTCCTGGAGTGTGGTCATGTCCGGTCCTTCTCGTCGGTCGCGGTGCGCCGCCCGTCCGTGTCTCGCTACTGATCTCAGGGTGCCTGCCGCGCTCGGCCCGGCGTAGGGCCCAAGGTCCCGGGTCGCCGGGGTCGAAGTGCGGCTGTCCGGTCAGGCGCCCAGAGCGTGACTCGCGCGCCCCTCCGGCAGTGGCGCCGGCTCGACGGTCCCGGGGGCGCTCACCACCGCGACCGGGCACGGCATCCGGCGCGTGAGCCCGGCTGTCGTCGGACCGAGCCGCGATCCCTTCGGGCCGGCGGGGTACCTGGTCCCGAGGACGAGGAGGTCGGCACCGCGGGCGGCCAGCCGCAGGACGTCGTGCACCGAGCCGGCCGTGACCTGCTTCGCGACCTGCACGTACGGGTAGCGGGCGGAGGCGTCCAGCACGAGCCCGTCGAGTACCGCCTGCTGGATGTCCCGCTCGGCGAGCGGGTCGTCCGGGTTGAGCGCGCTTCGACGGTCCCAGCAGCGGATCGCCAGTACGTTGCTGCCGGTGGCCGCGGCGTAGGACATCGCGAAGTCGAGGGCCTCGATACCGCCCGGCGTGGGCTTGACCCCCACGACGACCAACGCGGCGTCGGAGACCGGGCGGTTGATCCAGGATGGTGGCACGGTGACGACGGGGCAGTAGGAGTGCGCCTCGAGGTGCCGGCTCACCGACCCGAAGAGCAGGGAGGCCAGCCGGCCCTCGGTCCCGGCCCCGACCACGATCGCGGTGGCGTCACGGCTGAGGCGGTCGAAGAGGGGCTCGGGCTGCTCGTCGTGCAGCAGGGTGCGGATCTCGCAGGTGATCCCGGCTCGCCGTACCGAGTCATGCGCATCTCGAAGCAGGTCAGCGCTGGGATCCGGGGAGCCGATCGCGACCTCCTCGGGATCGGCGATATCACCAGCGAGCACGATGACCAGTTCTCTGCCCCAGCCGTCCGCAGCGCGGGCCGCCCACGTGAGCGCCGCCTCCGAGACGGGCGAGCCATCGACTCCGACGAGGATCGGCTTGTCTGTCACAACATGTCCTTCCACTGGTGTTGTCCTCTCAGGAGACCTCAGCCGGGGGTCAGCGGTTCAGGGCCGAAAGACCTGTGTGCGCAGGGACGGGCGCCCAGGCCGTCACCCGGCTCTGGCGACCTCGACCGCCTGGAGCCGGCCCTGGCGGATGGTGGCTGTCGCATCGACGTCGTGCGCTTCGATCCGGCGGTGCGTGGAGAGCACGACGGTGCGACCGGCGGTGGCGTCGAGGAGGTCGTCGAGGATCGCCCGCGCCGTCACGTCGTCGAGGTGGGCGGTCGGCTCGTCGAGGACGAGCACCAGCGGGGCGGCGAGCAGGGCACGCGCGAGCAGGAGCCGCTGCCGCTGCCCACCGGAGAGATCGGCGCCGTCCGGTCCGACCGGTGTGCCCCAGCCGTCACGCAGCCCTGCGACGAAGCCGGTCAGGCCGGCGCGGGCAGCGACGGCGTCGAGGTCGGCGTCGGTGGCCGAGGGACGGACGACGCGGAGGTTGTCGCGCAGCGTGGCGTCGAAGACATGGTCGCCCTGCAACGAGCCCGCGACGGCAGGTGGCAGCGCGTCGGCCGCCACGGCCGACAGCGCAACCGCGGATCCCCCTCCGGCCAGGCCCAGCCTCCCCGCTGCGACGGGAATCTGGCGCAGCAGGGCCGCCAGCAGCGTGGACTTGCCCGAGCCGCTCGGCCCGGTGACCGCGATCCGCATTCCCGGGTGCAGTTGCAGGTCCACGTCGTGCAGCACGAGCGCGCTGGACGCGGCGGGCGCGAGGGCCACCCCGGCAGCACAGAGGCCGAGCGGCCCAGCTGGCACCGCGGTCGGGCTTACCGGATCAGGGACGGCAGGCGGCGACGAGAGCACGGCGGCGACCCGGGAGAGCCCGGCTCGGCACCGTCCCCAGCTCGCGAAGGCCGCCGGCAGTGGGGTGACGGCTTCGAACCCCACCAGCACGCAGACGGCGAGGACAGCGAGATCGGCTACCGCGAGCCGGCCGGAGTGGACTGCGGCGGCCCCGGCAAGGAGCACCCCGGGCAGCGCGGCGGCAGCCGTCACACCGGTGGCGAAGGTGCCCGCCGCGGAGATCCACGACGAGCGCCGGCAGGCACTCAGGATCCGCGCGTCCAGCTCGGCGATCTCCTCGATCGCGGCCTGCGTGACGCCGTAGGCGATCAGCTCGGGCAGCGCCTCGGTGAGGGCGGCTGACCGGGCGTCACGCTCTCCGATCAGCTCGGCCGCTGCGGCCTGGCCGGTGTCCAGGCGTAGCGCGGCCCACGGCACGGCCACCCCGGCAACGGCCAGCGCGGCCGCCAGCACGATCCCCGCTACCGGGGCCAGCACGCCGGCCAGCACGATCGTGGCGAGGCCGGTCACCGCCGCCCCGGCCACCGGGATGACGGTGCGGACGAGGCCCTCCTGGACCCCGTCGACGTCACCGACGAAGCGCCGCAGCAGGTCACCCCGGCGGTAGCCACCCAGCGCTGCCGGGCCGAGCGGCCGGAGTGCGGCGAAGACCCGCACCCGCAGCCCGGTCAGGAGGTCGAGCGCGGCGTCGTGGGAGCTCAGCCGCTCGCCGTAGCGCAGCAGCGCCCGGGCGATCGCGAAGGTCCGTACCCCTACGACCGCGATCGCGAGCGCCTGCACGTTGGGGTGCTGCGCGGCACGGCTGATCAGCCACGTCGAACTGGCGGTGAGGGCCAGGCCGGCGACCCCAGCCGCTGCGGAGAGGGCCGCCGCACGGACCAGCTTGCCGACCGCCCCCTGCTCATGTGCGAGGTCACGCAGCCTCAGCCGGTGCAGCTGCGGCGCGGGCGTGATCGATGCCGCAGCGGGCGGGA
>JAOPUX010000155.1 GCA_025963285.1 Jatrophihabitans sp. | reverse complement strand
GGGGCGCCCACCAGGGCCACTACCGAGGAGATGAAGATCATCCGGCCGCGCCGGGCCTTGAGCATGCCCTGCGAGGCGCGCCTGGCCACCCGGTAGGCCCCGGTGAGGTTGGCGTCCAGCACGCTCTGAAAGGACTCGTCGCTCATCCGGAGCAGCAGCCCGTCATCGGTCATGCCGGCGTTGGAGACCAGAACTTCGACCGGACCCTGCTCGGCCTCCACTGCGGCGAAGGCGGCGTCGACGTCCGCGGTGGACGTGACGTCGCACCGCACCCCGAAGAGACCCTCCTCCACGCCGCTTCCACGGTGGGTGACGGCCACGCGGTCGCCGCTGGCCGCGAAGGCTCGCGCGATCGCCAGGCCGATTCCCCGATTGCCGCCCGTCACCAGGACACTCCGCCCCGCCTGGGGCCCGCTGCTCGCCGTCACGTCTGGCCACGCTAGCCGATCGGCGCGGGTGGCCTGGGCAGCTCGGGCTACCGGTGGGTACGGTGCGGCTCATGCGCGCGATCCAGCTCACCGAGTTCGGTGGCCCCGAGACCCTGACCGTCCACGACGTGCCCGACCCGGTTCCGGCTGACGGCCAGCAGGTCTTCGAGGTACTTGCCGCCGGGATCAACTACGCCGACACCCACCAGACGGAGGACTCCTACCTCGCCAAGCAGACCCTGCCGCTGATCCCCGGTGGCGAGGTGGTGGTGCGCGGTGCCGACGGCGCCCGCCTGCTCGGGCTGCTCGGCAGCGGTGGCTACGCGGAGAAGGTGGCTGCCGACCCGCGCCTGCTCTTCCCCGTTCCGGAGGGCGTCAGCGATGCCCAGGCCCTCACCACGCTCGTCCAGGGCGCCACGGCCTGGCACCTGCTGCGCACCAGCACGCACCTGGCTGAGGGCGAGAGCGTCGTGATCCACGCCGGAGCGGGTGGCGTCGGCGTCATCGCGATCCAGCTCGCGAAGCGCTGGGGTGCCGGGCGCGTCATTGCCACCGCCTCATCGCCGCAGAAGCGCCAGCTCTGCCTCGACCTGGGAGCCGACGCCGCCATCGACTCGACCGGTGCCGACCTGCGCACGGCGATCCGTGAGGCCAACGGCGGACGCGGTGTGGACATCGTGCTCGAGATGACGGGCGGCAGCGTCTTCGACCAGAGCCTGGCCGCGCTCGCACCGCTCGGGCGGCTGGCCGTCTTCGGCATGGCCGGTCGCGTGCCGCCCACCCCGGTCGACCCGGCGATGCTGATGGCCCGCAGCACGTCGGTGATCGGTTTCTGGCTGATCCACCTGCTGCAGCGCCCGGCGATGCTCGCCGAGGCGGTGCTCGACCTGCTCGGCCTCATCGCCGACGGGGCGATCACCCCTGTGATCGGCGGCTCGTACGCGCTTGCCGAGGCCGCCGACGCGCACCGGGCGCTGCTCGATCGCTCCTCCACGGGAAAGCTGGTACTCATACCCAGCAAATAGTGGTTCGGAAGCTGGCTCTGAGCCTGCTTCCGAACCACTATTTTGACGCGCAGCCCGCGCGGGCTCAGGCCAGGCGCCCCGACCAGAGCATCGAACTCCCCGCCGCCCCGAAGGCCAGCAGCAGGCCGATCATCAGGAACCGCCAGCTGATCTCGTGGTGGCGCGTCATGTAGCCGATCTGCGAGCCGATGTTGTGATACACCGACTCGAGCTCACCGACGGTGTGCGCCGTATGGAATGTCCCGCCGGTCTGCGCTGCGATCTGGGCGAGCGCGTCGTCGTCGGCCGGTACCGGGATGGTCTCGCCCCGGTAGGTCACCGTGCCGTCCTGGGTGCCGAAGGCGATGGTGGACACCTCCACGCCGGCCTTCTTCGCCGCGGCGACCGCGGTATCCAGGCTGGGGCCGACGGTGTTGGAGCCGTCGCTGAGCAGCACGATCCGGGCCGGCGGCGGCTTGGAACCGGCCACCGTGGTGGTCTGGCTGAAGTTGCTGATGGCCTGCAGCGACGTCAGGATCGCCTGACCGATCGCCGTGGAGTTCTGCAGCTGCATGCCCTTGATCGCCTTGGTGACGGGCACGCGGTCGAGGGTCGGCGAGACGAGCAGGTTGGCGCTGCCGCCGAAATCGACGAGGCCGAGGTTGATCCGGCTGGGCAGCAGACCCACGAAGTCGGTGGCTGCCGTCTTCGCCGCCTGGATACGTGACGGCAGCACGTCGGTTGCCTCCATCGACAGCGAGACGTCGATGGCCAGCATCACCGTGGCACGGTCGCGGGGCACCCGCTCCGCGGCGACCGGCTGGGCCACCCCCACCGACAGCACGCTGAGCCCGGCGAGGAGGAATGCGAAGGTCAGGTGGCGTCGCCACCCGGGGCGGCGGGGGGCGACGCTGCCCAGGAGTTCGAGGTTGCTGAAGCGGGCGACGTACTTCGTGCGGCGCAGCTGCAGGCCGACGTAGCCGACGAGCAGCGCCACCACCACAAGCAGCAGCAGCAGCCAGGCAGGTTGCAGGAAATGCATCAACGGGCTCCGAGAACGGTGGGCGCGGCACCGGCACGGCGCCGCGCGAGGACGTACCGCACGACGTCGTTGACCCAGTCACGGTCGGTGCGGAGTTGGAGGTGGGAGGCGCCGGAGTGGCGCAGGCTGTTGGCGATCCGCTCGCGCTGGGCCGCGGCGGCCGCGGCGTAGTTCTGGCGCACCTGTGGCGAGGAGGTCTGAACTTCGAGCAGCCGTCCGGTCTCGGGATCGGCGAACGTCACCAGGCCAGCGGCGGGCAGCTCGAGTTCACGCGGGTCGAGGACCTCGATCCCGAGCAGCTGGTGCCGGCTCGACAGAGCGCGCAGCGGCCGTTCCCACGGCGCTCCACCCGGCCCCGTCTCCAGGAAGTCCGAGACGACCGCCACGAGGCCGCGGCGCCGCGGCGGCCGACGCAGCGCCTCCAGCAAGGTGGTGAGGTCGACCTTGCCACCGGCGGCTGCGCGCTGCGTCGCTGCGATCCGGCGCAGCAGGTAACGCGCATGATCGCGCCCGGGCAGCGCCGGCACCCGGTACATCTCCTGGCCGTTGCCGACCACGGCACCCACCCGGTTGCCGCCGCGGGCCGTCAGATGCACCACGGCGGTGAGCGCCGCGAGCACCAGCTCGCGCTTCTCACTCAGTGCGGTCCCGAAGTCCATGCTGGGCGAGAGGTCGACCACGAGCCAGGTCTCGAGTTCGCGGTCGACGACCGTGCGCCGGATGTGGGGCACCGTGGTCCGCGCGGTGACCGCCCAGTCCATCATCCGGACGTCGTCGCCGGCGATGTACTGCCGTGACTCCCCCGGCTCGGTGCCCGGGCCCGGCACCAGACCGACGTAGTTGCCCTGGAGAAGCCCGTCCAGCCGGTTGCGGACCGTCAGCTCAAGGCGGCGTAAGAGCGGCTCCGCGGCGGCGAGGTCCAGGGTCGGGCCGTGCTCGTCGGAGGGCGTGCTCATGGCTGGTGGGGCGCCGCTGTGCCGTAGACGAGGGGCGGGCCGGGCTGCTGCGGGGGCTGGGGCTGGTACTGCGGCTGGGGGGCCTGCGGCTGGTCGTTCGGGCCGTTGGCACGCTGGCGCGGGGCCACCTGCGGCAGCGGGACGGTCTGCAGCAGCCGGCGCACGGCGTGACTGGCGGGCACACCGTCGGCCACCGCGTCGTAGCTGAGCACGAGACGGTGTGCGAGTACGTCGCCCGCGACGTCGAGCACGTCTTGGGGCAGCACGTAGTCACGGCCGCGGAGCAGGGCGAGGGCGCGCCCCGCGGCGATCAGGCCGAGGCTGGCACGCGGGCTTGCACCGTAGGAGATCCACTGGGCGACATCCGGCATGCCGTTCTCCGCCGGGTGACGGGTGGCCACCACCAGGCGCACGACGTAGTCCACGACGGCGTGGTGCACGAAGACCTTGCCGGCAGTCTGCTGGAGCCGCTGCAGCTCGTCGGTGGTGATGACGGGGCCGGCCACTGGCGGCTCGACGCCCATCCGGTAGATGATCTCGCGCTCCTCGTTCGGAGTCGGGTAGTCGACCGAGATCTTCATCAGGAACCGGTCGCGCTGGGCCTCGGGAAGTGGATACACGCCCTCGGACTCGATCGGGTTCTGCGTGGCCAGCACGAGGAACGGCCTGGGGACGTCGAAGCGCCGGCCACCGATCGTCACGTGCCCCTCGGCCATCACCTCGAGCAGCGCCGACTGCACCTTGGCCGGGGCGCGGTTGATCTCGTCGGCCAGCACGAAGTTCGCCATCACCGGCCCGAGCTCGGTGTCGAACTCCTCCCTGCCCGGACGGTAGATCCGGGTTCCGACGATGTCCGACGGCACGAGGTCCGGGGTGAACTGCACGCGGGCGAAGCTGCCGCTGACGGTGTTGGCGAGCGTCTCGACGGCGAGCGTCTTGGCCACACCTGGCACGCCCTCGAGCAGGCAGTGACCGCGCGCGAGCAGGCTCACCATCATCCGTTCGACCATGCGATCCTGGCCGACGATCACCCGTTTGATCTCGAACATCACACGTTCGAGGGAGGTGGCGTCACTTGCCGGGGTCGGCGGGTTCTGCGGGGTGGTCGCAGGGCTTGTCACATCGGTCCCTTCGTCTGACTGAAAGTTCACCGTACGGGACGTCGCTGTACGGTGCCTGGGTGTCAGATGTGCTGTTCCCCGGTGCCCCCTCCGAGCCCGATGAGGCGCCTCGCTGCTCGTCGAAGGGCTGTCGCGCTGCAGCCACCACCGACCTGCAGTGGCGCAATCCGAGGCTGCACGACGCAGCGCGCGTCAAGCACTGGCTGGCCTGCGACGAGCACGCCAACACCCTCAGCGACTACCTCTCAGCCCGCAGTTTCCTGCTCGGCCGAGGACCCCTCACGTGAGCGGGCGGGTGGCTCCGTAGTAGCCCCAGTCGACCTGGTCGAGCGGGGTGATCCGGATCGTCTCGCCGCTCTCAGGAGCCTGGATGACGTCGCCGTTGCCGACGTAGATGGCCACGTGATGGATACCGGACTGCGTGCCGTTCGAGCTCCAGAAGGTCAGGTCGCCAGGCTCGAGGTGGCTCGTGCTCGGGTGGTACGACCCCGCCTGGGAGTACTGCGCGGCGGCGTAGTGGTCGAGGTCGATGTAGTCGCCCCAGGCGTAGAGCGCGAGCCCGGAGCAGTCGAAGCCGACGATGTGGCAGTCGTTGAAGGCGTCACCGCTCTCGCAGACGCCGTAGGTGGGGCCGTTGCGGTTGCCGCCGGCCCAGGCGTACATCCAGCCGAGGTACTGCTTCGCCTTGGCCACCGCTGCCTCGCCCCGGGCCAGGCTCCAGCTACCGCCGGTGGGCGAGCTGGAGCTGCCTCCGCCGCCCCCGCCTCCCCCGCCACTGCTCGAACCTCCGCCGCCGCTGCTTGAGCCGCCGCCGGAGTGGTGGTGCTTCCTGGCCGCGGCGGCCGCCGCGGCGGCCGCTGCTGCCTTCTTCGCCGCCTCGATGCGGGCGGCCCTCGCCTTGGCCGCGGCGATCCGGGCGGCGCGGGCCTTGGCCGCCGCGATCGCGCGCTGCTGGACCACGTAGGCGTTGTACTGGGCGCGCTGGTGGTTCAGGGTCGCCAGCTGCGACTGCGCGTCGGCAAGCGCCGTCTGGGTCGAGGCCAGCGAGGCGTTCAGCTGCTGGGACTGGATCTGTGCGGCGTTCAGAGCCGAGTCGGCCGCGTTCTTGGCAGCCGTGGCGTTGGCGGCCGCGACCTTCTGGGCGACGACTGCCTTGCGGGCGCTCGCGTCAGCGTTGGACTTGGCCACGGTGGCCGTCTGCATCTGCGCGATCGCGTTGACCTGATGATCGGCCTCGTAGGACTGCAAGGCGGACTGCTGCAGCAGTGCGCTCGGGTCCTGGGCGGTGAGCAGCGAACCGGCGTTGCCGCCGATGTCGCCCGTCATGAACGTGGCCTGCGCATAGGCACGCAGTGAGGCCTGGGCCGCGTTGACGTTCTGCTCGGCCTTGCCGACGTCGGCCTTGGCCGCGGCGGCGTTGCTCTTGGCGTCGTCGAGCTTGGAGTAGGCGTAGGCGACCTTCTGCTCGGCCAACTCCTGGTTTGCCTGGAGCTGCTGCAGCTGCGTCTGGATCGAGGCGATCTGCGCGCCGAGCGAACCGACCTTGTCGGCCAGGGCAGCCTTCTGCTCGGCCGCCGTATTGATCTGGTTGTCCGTCGGGTTCGGTGGCGGGGTGGCCGCATGGGCGATCCCGGGTGCTATCGCAAGGCCGGCCAGCACTGCGGCGGTGGCGACGAAGGCAGCAAAACGCGATCTGTGACGGGTGGGCCTCACGTGCACGGCAGCGCCTCTCTGATCGTCCCCGCAGGACTCAGTCGTCCCAGAGTGCCATTTCTGCCCCAGATACGCCAGAGACAACTCCAGTCACACGCTTAACATCTGTCACACCCGTCCCCTGCTTCCGACCCGATTGCGCAACTTCTGCCGCCGTCAGGCCGGCAGAAGTTGCACGATCGGGCAGATCGCGCGGATCAGCGATCGGGCGGATCAGCGATCGGGCGGATCAGGAGGCGGCGGCCTGCGCCAGGTCGTCCGGCTCGCGCCTGGCAGCGCTGGCTGCCGCGACCATGGCTGCCTTGCGGGCGTCCCGGCGGCGCTCCCAGTAGGAGACCGCGGCATACGTGCCGACGGCGTAGACGACGCCGCCCAGCACGTCGATGACGTAGTGCTCGCCCAGATAGACGAGCGAGAAGCCCATCGCCAGCGGGTAGAGCGCCAGTAGGTAGCGCCAGCGGCTCGTCAACCGGCTGCCGACGAAGAGCGCGATCATCGTGGCAAAGGCGGTGTGCAGGGACGGCATGGCGGCCACCGCGTTGGAGCCGGCGTCCTGCGCGTGCGCGAGCAGCGACTTCACGTTGCCCAGGTGCACGAACTCCCATCCCCGCGCCGAGAGCCGGTGGATCGGGTACTTGATGTAGTGGTCCTGCGCCGCCAGCCACGGCGGGGCCTCCGGCAGCAGGGTGTAGGTGACCAGCCCCGCCACCGACAGCACGATCACCCGGGTGATGTAGCGCAGCCAGAGCGTGCGGTCGCGCAGCCACAGGATGGCCGCCAGTACGGGCGTGGCGATGAAGTGGGAGGTGTAGACGAGCGTGGTGAGGGCGTCGTACCAGTACACGTGTGAGGGGTTGTAGAGGTGCTGCTGCAGCCAGACGGTCGGGATGCCGTCGCAGAGCCAGTGCTCCCAGTGCACGGCGTCGGCCTCGTGCAGCGGAGTGCCCAGGGCGTCGGCGATGCCGCGGGTGCGGTCGTAGGCCAGCAGCACGAGCGTGAAGGGCAGCCAGTCGACGATCACCTGCCCCAGCCGCCGCCAACCCTCGCCGAGCCGGCTGATGAGCAGTCCCGCCACGATCAGGACGGAGAGCGACAGCCGCCCGGTGGGCACGCCGTGGGTGGCGACGATATAGACGATCACCGCCGCGTAGCCGATCAGCGCGGCCAGCCTGACGCGGCGCCAGCCGGCCGACTGCGCCACGATGGGGAGATCCCTGGAGATGAACCCCACCCCACCGTCGTCCGACACGGGGGTGACTTTATCTCCGACAGCGCATGACAGATGCAATCCGCCACAGCCGCTGACCGGCCGAGCGGTGGTATCTTGACGTCAAGACATCTCGACGAGGAGCGTGTGGTGCCAGCAGAGAGCAAGAACAGCTTCGGATCCCGTAACCAGCTGAAGGTCGGTGACGCCAGCTACGACTTCTTCCGCCTCAATGCGGTCGAGGGGTCGGAGCGGCTGCCGTTCAGCCTCAAGATCCTTCTGGAGAACCTGCTCAGGACCGAGGACGGCGCGAACGTCACGGCCGAGCAGATCCAGGCCATCGGCAGCTGGGACCCGGCCGCCGAGCCGGACACCGAGATCCAGTTCTCTCCCGCGCGCGTGGTGATGCAGGACTTCACCGGCGTCCCCGCGATCGTCGACCTGGCCACGATGCGCGAGGCGGTGGTCGAGCTGGGCGGTGACGCGACGAAGATCAACCCGCTGGCGCCGGCCGAGCTCGTCATCGATCACTCGGTTATCGCCGACCTCTTCGGCACCCCGGACGCGTTCACCCGCAACGTCGAGCTTGAGTACGAGCGCAACTTCGAGCGCTACCAGTTCCTGCGCTGGGGCCAGAACGCCTTCGACGAGTTCAAGGTGGTGCCCCCGGGTACCGGGATCGTGCACCAGGTCAACATCGAGTACCTGGCCCGCGTCGTCTTCGCCCGCAACGGGCTTGCCTACCCGGACACGCTGGTCGGCACCGACTCGCACACCACCATGGTGAACGGGCTCGGCGTGCTGGGCTGGGGCGTGGGCGGCATCGAGGCCGAGGCGGCCATGCTAGGCCAGCCGGTCAGCATGCTCATCCCGAAGGTGGTCGGCTTCAAGCTCAACGGCGAGTTGCCGGACGGCTCCACCGCCACCGACCTCGTCCTCACGATCACCGAGATGCTGCGCAAGCAGGGCGTGGTCGGCAAGTTCGTCGAGTTCTACGGCCCCGGCGTGGGCGCCGTGCCGCTGGCCAACCGCGCCACCATCGGCAACATGAGCCCCGAGTACGGCTCGACGGCCGCCATGTTCCCGATCGACGACGAGACCCTGAAATACCTGCGATTCACCGGACGGCCCGCGGAGCAGATTGCCCTCGTCGAGGCCTACGCCAAGGAGAACCTGCTCTGGCACGACCCGTCGGTCGAGCCGACCTTCTCCGAGCATCTCGCACTCGACCTCTCGACGGTGGAGCCATCGCTTGCCGGCCCGAAGCGTCCGCAGGATCGCGTGCCG
>JAOPUX010000144.1 GCA_025963285.1 Jatrophihabitans sp. | reverse complement strand
ATCAGGTTACCAGCGTCAGGAGGCGCGACGGTCCGCGGTCTCGGTGAGCTCCTCGACGTAGAGGCCGGTGAGGTCGATCGTCTCGAGGTTCTGCAGTTCGATGTCGTCGTCGTCGATGCGCACCACGGTCGGCGCGACCTCGGCGAACTCCACCGGCATCTCGGTGGCGTCGATCCCGCGGGAGCGGCGGCTGACGGCCCGCTGCTGACGGTTCTCGCGCCGGGCGCGGTCGCGGACGGCCTGGCTGCGCAGGAAGTACAGGTAGCCCACCAGGCCGAGCGTGAACGGCGCGGCCAGCAGCCAGGTGAGGCCGCCGAGGAAGAGGGCGGTCGGGAAGAGCACGAGCGTGCCGACGCCGAGGATGGTGAGCGAGCGGCGGCGACGGGCCATCATCTGGACTCGTGCCTCCGACATTTCGGAGCGGTCAACCGGGTACATGAGTGCCTCCTGGGCAGCGGGCACGGGGCGGCGCATCGGCTGAGCCGGCGCCGACACTGGCTGGGTGCGGGGCACGTAGACCTCTTGACGGACACCCTCGGCGACCTTGGGACGGCGGCCCATGGCGCGCATCGCCCGCCCGAAGCCATCGACGGAGCGATCCCGTCGACGTTCGTCGCTGCGCCGGAAGACCATCGGGATCACCACGACGCCCCACAGCACAGCCAGCACGAAGACAGTCATCATCGGTGACAGCACTTCGCACCTCCAGTCACACCAGTAACACGTTGCTCACACAAATTAGCCAGCTCCGGGCGCTCTGCCCGGAACGCGCCTCGGCGTGTCGAGCTTTGACTTCGAGTTGAGGTTGAAGCTCAGCCCGGCACCCGGCCGGACCGTGGCACTGGAGCACGCAGCGCCATGCGCCGTCCGTTCAGCTCCTCGACCGTCACGGCGAAGGCGACGTGATCGCGCCAGCCACCGTCTATGTCGAGGTAACGCTCGTGATAGCCCTCGCGCCGCAGCCCGAGCTTCTCCACTACCCGCAGGCTCGGGGCGTTCTCGGGACGGATGTCGATCTCGACGCGATGCAGGCCGATCTCGAGGAAGCAATGATCGATCACCAGGGCCAGGGCGTGCGGCACTATGCCACGGCCGGCGAGGGCGCCGTCGACCCAGTAGCCGATCGTGCAGGAGCGCTGTACCCCGTGCACGATGTTGGAGACGTTGATCTGCCCGGCTATCTCGTCGTCGAAGAGGAGCATGAACGGCACCATCGTCCCGTTGCGGGCCGCTCGCTTCAGCGCTCCGTTGAGCTGAGGCCAGGCACCGGTGGAGTTTCGCTCCTGCCAGCTGTTCGACGACGTCGGCTCCCAGGGGGCCAGCCAGCGCTCGTTGCGCAGCCGGACCTCGCTCCAGGCCTTGGCGTCGAGCAGCCGGGGTGGTCGCAGGGTGATCGGGCCCGACGACAGCCGCGCCGGCCAGCCGCGGTGGGCGGTCATCTGTTGGACAGGAGCAACGGAACGACAGTGACTCGCGAACCTGGCACGACCTCGGTGACCACCTCGTCGATAACGACCAGGCAGTTCGAGGCGGCCATCGCGGCGATCAGGTGCGCTCCCGGGCCGCCGACCAGGGAGACGCTGTAGCCGCCGGTGGCCTCCCGGTGCAGCACCCCGCGGCGGAACTGCCGGACGCCGGCCGGGCTCTCCATCCGCTCGAGCGCGGCGGCCTGCACCGTCGCCCGGCCGAAGGTGCGCTTGCCGAGCAGCTTGCGGATCGCGGGGCGGACGAACGCCTCGAAGGAGACGAGCGCGCTCACCGGGTTACCCGGCAGGCAGAAGATCGGCACCCGCGCGCCCAGGTGCCCGAAGCCCAGCGCGCGGCCCGGCTGCATCGCGACCTGACCGAACTCGACGGTGCCGAGCTCGGTGAGCGCCTGTCGGACCACGTCGAAGGCCCCCATCGACACCCCGCCGGTGGTGACCAGGATGTCGGCCCGCAGCAGCTGGCTCTCCAGGATGTCGAGGAGCTTGGAGTGGTCATCGGGCACGATCCCGAAGCGACGCGAATCGGCGCCGGCATCGCGCGCGGCGGCGGCCACGAGGTATGAGTTCGAGTCGGTGACCTCACCGAAGGAGGCCCGCTGGCCCACCTCGATGAGCTCACTGCCGGTGCTCAGCACGAGCACGCGCGGGCGCGGGCGGACGAGCACCCGGTCGCGGCCCAGCGCAGCGAGCAGCGCGATCTGCTGGGGGCCGAGCGCGGAGCCGGAGGCGATGGCCGGCGCACCTGCCTGCAGGTCCTCCCCCACCCGTCGCACGAACTCGCCGGACTCGACCGGCCGCCAGGCAGCCACGCGTGCAACGCCGCGATCGGTGTCCTCGAGCGGGATCACGGCATCGGCCCCGGCGGGCATCGGCGCACCGGTCATGATCCGCATCGCCAGGCCCGGGCCCATGCCCGAGCGTGACTTCGTCCCGGCCACGACGTCTCCGATCACCGGCAGGGTGATGGGTTCGGCGGGTGAGGCGCTGCGGGTGTCGACGGCCCGGACCGCATAGCCGTCGGTGGCGGCATTCTCGAAGCTGGGTAGCGGCAGGTCCGCCAGGACGTTCTCGGCGAGCAGGAGCCCTTGGGCGTCGAGCAGGGTCAGCTCGATCGGGTCGATCGTCCCGATCCCGTCGAGGACGACTGCGAGCTGCTCCTCGACCGTCCGAAGTGTCCCGGCGCCCTCAGCAGCCACTCGTCGACGTCACCCCAATCCGTTCTGTGCACGTATCCGACCGCGGGCATCACGATCCGGACACATACTCCCTCAGCCAGGCGGTGAACTCCTCACCGATGCCGGGGTGTCGCTGCGCGAGTTGGACGACCGCCTTCACGTACTCGAGGCGATCACCGGTGTCGTAACGGCGGCCGCGGAAGACGACCCCGTGCACCGGAACGCCCTCGTGCGCGAGCGTGCGCATCGCATCGGTGAGCTGCACCTCGCCGCCCGAGCCGGGCTGGGTGGCGCGGAGCACCTCGAAGATCCGCGGGGGAAGGATGTAGCGACCGATGATGGCCAGCGTGCTCGGCGCGGTGTCGGCCGGCGGCTTCTCGACCAAGTCGGCGATGGCGACGACATCACCGCTCGCATCCGACCCCTCGACCAGGGAGACGCAGCCGTACTTGCTGATCTCCTCACGGGCAACGTCGATGAGGCCGAGCACGATGCCCCCGTGCTCGGCGAAGACATCGATCATCGCGCTGAGCAGGTGGTCGCGGTCGTCGATGAGGTCATCGGGCAGCAGCACTGCGATCGGCTCACCCGCCGCGAAGTCCTCGCCGTGCGCCACCGCGTCACCGAGACCGCGCGGGGTGAGCTGCTCCACCTCGTGGATCGTGGCCAGCGAGGGGGCCCGGCGGATGGCGGCGAGCCCGGCGAGGTCGCCCTTCGCCTCCAGTACGGCCTCCAGCTCGAGGTTGCGCTGGAAGTACTCCCCCACCGCGGCCTTGCCCTGGCTGACCACGAGCAGGACATCGGTGACGCCATGCCCGGCGGCCTCGGCTACGACGTACTCCAGAGCCGGTGTCGTGACGAGCGGGGCAAGCTCTTTCGGCACTGACTTCGTCAGCGGCAGAAAGCGCGTGCCGCGGCCTGCGGCAGGGATGAGGGCCTTGCGCACGGGAGCATTAGCGGCTCCGTGCGGGGGCTGGCGCGGGGGCATGAAGCGAGACTAACTAAGTCACACTTGGCCCATGTCAACGGCGGACAAAGAAGATTTGAGAGACGAGCAACTCCAGGAGCGACGAGCCCTGGGTGCTGACGAGATCGAGGCGGCCCGCAGTCTGATCCGCCGGCACGTGGTGGCCCGCGCCGATGCCACCGATTGGCGCTGCATCGCCGCGTACGTGCCGCTGCGGACCGAGCCCGGCTCAACCGAGCTGCTCGATGAGCTCGAGAGCCGCGGCGTCCGCGTGCTGGTGCCGGTGACGCGCGCCGATCGCGACCTCGACTGGGTGCGGTGGGGCTCGACCGAGCCGCTAGGTCTCGCCGCCCTTGCCCAGGCCGACGCCGTTCTGGTGCCGGCCCTGGCGGTGGCGCACGACGGCACCCGCCTCGGCCGGGGCGGCGGCTCCTACGACCGTGCCCTCGGCCGTGTGCGGGCCGGAGCACCGATCGCAGCACTGCTCTATCCGGGTGAATTCCTCGCCGAGGTGCCGCGCGACCCGTGGGACATCGCCGTCACCGCGGTCGTGACCCCGGACGGATGGCAGGATCTGCCGACCCCGGGTGGACGCGGGAATCCCTGATCGGCGACGATAGTTAGCAGTCACAGCGGGTGAGTGCCAGGCGAGACGGCCGGAACAGGCCCCGCGAGATCCGGAGGACGAGCGAAATGCCCACCTATCAGTACGCGTGCACCAACCCTGAGTGCGGCAACCGCTTCGAGCTCGTGCAGTCCTTCACCGATCCGAACGCCAGCGAGTGCCCGGTCTGTGGCAGTAACGTCCGCAAGGTCTTCTCCGCGGTTGGCGTCGTCTTCAAGGGCTCGGGCTTCTATCGCACGGACAGCCGCGCGGGATCCTCAGCGTCGCTGAGCTCCTCGTCGGATTCCGGGTCGTCGTCCTCGTCCTCCTCGTCGGATTCCGGTTCGTCAGGCTCCGGCTCGTCAGGCTCCGGTTCGTCAGGCTCCGGGTCGTCAGGCTCCGGCTCGTCAGGCTCCGGCTCGTCAGGCGCGGCGAGCGCGGCCTCCTAGGGTTCCCCGGTCGTTCCACAGGCAGGACGGTCGTCCACAGGCTGGACGGTCGTCCACAGGCCGGCTCCTGGCGCCCCGGGCGTAGTCGCCGGCTCCTAGCGTCGAGGCGTGCGATCCACGCTGAATCGGCTACTGCAGCGCCTCGACCGCTGGCCACGAAGGCTCGCCGCGCTGGTGTGCCTGCTGCTGGCCGTCTCCAGTGCCCTCGGCTCGAGCCGGGGTAGCCCGCCCCGCCCCGCGCCGCTCGCCGGGCGGCTCCACGCCGGCCAGGTGGCGGTGCCGGTCACGCTCGGTCAGGCCAGCAGCGCGTTCGTGCAGGTCGGCGATCGGGTGGGGCTCTATGCCACCGATACCTCCGGAGGCAGTGCCAGACCCGCCGAACTCATCGCCGACCGGCTGCTCGTGTTGCGCGTGGTCGTGGGCGAGGAGTCCGCGAGTCTCCTGGTGGCGGCAGGCGGGACCGCCGCGCTGCACATCGCGCAGGATGCGGGTGGGCAGCTGCTCGCCGTGCTGGACCGCTCCCCCTAGCATTTCCTCCTATCAGCTGCGGCAGACTGCCCGGCCGTGAATCGGGGGAGAACACATGCTCAAGGGCTTCAAAGAGTTCATCATGCGTGGGAATGTCATCGACTTGGCGGTCGCCGTCGTCGTCGGTGCGGCCTTCAAATCTGTGGTCGACGCGTTCGTCGCCAACATCATCACGCCGCTGATCGCCGCGATTGCCGGCAAGCCCGACTTCTCCAAGCTGGCGTGGCACTGGCACAAGAGCGTCTTCCAGTACGGCGCGTTCCTGAACACTGTCGTGTCGTTCCTGCTCGTGGCCTCGGCCATCTACTTCGCTGTCGTGGCACCGCTGAACGTGCTCGCCGAGCGCCGCGCGCGCAAACTCGCCTCCGGCGTCCCGGACGACGAGCCCAAGCCGGAGGACATCGTGCTCCTCGAGCAGATCCGCGACCTGCTCAAGGCTCAGCAGCAGGGCTGAGTCCTAGCCACCGTGGTGCGGGGGACGCTCACGGCGGTACCACTCGTCGTCGCGACGGCCTGAGTCTCGGTCGTCGCCCCAGCCCCGATCGCGTTCGTCCTCGGTGACGTCCGGAAGCACCGGGCCGTCGTCCTTCGGTGATGGGGGCGGGGTCGCTGGTCGTTCGCTCACGCGTCCAGTGTGCGCGCCTGCTCGATGGTGCTTTGATGGACCTGCCGGCGTCCACGCCGGCAGGTCCGGCGAAAAGGAGACCTCATCATGGCTGACGCCGACAAGTTCGCTGACAAGGCGGCCGAACTCGCCGCGCAGGCTGCGGCGGCCGCCGGGCCACTGAAGGAGAAGGCCACCGAGCTGGCCAACCAGGCCGTGGCTGCCGCTGGTCCGATCGCCGCACAGGCGGCAGCGGCAGCCGGGCCGATCGCGGCTCAGGCAGTCGAGAAGGCCACCGAGCTGGCTGGGCAGGTCGCGGCCGCTGCCGCACCGCTGGCGACCCAGGCACGCGAGCGCGCCGCCGAGGGTGTCAGCGCGCTGGCAGAGGGGCTCGACAAGCTCACCAACGGCAAGCTCGCCGGGCCGATCAGCACGGTGTCGGCCAAGGTCGAGGAGCAGCTCGACGGCAGGCCCAAGCCGCCCGCGTAGGCCCGTAGCCGCCCGCACTACCTGACAGGCCCGCTCCATGCACGACGGAGCGGGCCTGTTCCTGCCATGTCATAAGTGGACATTTCACCCAGCACTTAACTTCATAGATTTCACCTTAGAGTCCCCGCCGAGGCTCTGACTGGAGCCCAATTCCCTTCAGGAGGCACCGTGAACGTTGCTCAACGGGGACTGACCGTCCTCGTCGGCGGCACCGCACTCGCGATGACCCTGTCGACCACTGCGCTGGCCACCCCAGCGTCGACGTCGACGGGCATCAAGGTGGTCAACAGTTGCAGTCAGAACGTGGCAGCCGGGCACTACACCTGCTACGCGATGCGACGCACCGACCTCGGCTTCAAGGCCACGGCACAGGTCGACGCCCAGCCCCAGGCGACGCCGAGCGGTTTCGGCCCCTCGAGCCTGCAGTCGGCGTACGCGCTGCCATCGTCGACGGCGGGTAGCGGCAAGCGGATCTACATCGTCGATGCGTATGACGACCCGAACGCCGAGTCCGACCTCGCCGCCTACCGCAGCCAGTACGGGCTCGCGGCCTGCACCACCGCCAACGGGTGCTTCCAGAAGTTGAACCAGAACGGGGCGACGAGTCCGCTGCCTACGGGAGACACCGGCTGGGCCGGCGAGATCTCCCTCGACCTCGACATGGCCTCGGCCGTCTGCCCGAACTGCGGCATCACCCTGATCGAGGCCAACGACGCCTCCGACAACCTCTTCACCGCGGTGAAGGAGGCCACCACACTCGGCGCGAAGTACGTGTCGATGAGCTGGGGCGGCCCCGAGGGCGGCACCGAGTCGAGCTACGACTCGACCTACTTCAAGTCCAGCGGCGTGGTCTACACCGCCTCCACCGGTGACGGCGCCTACTCCGCGGGCGTCATCTACCCTGCGACGTCCCCGGACGTGGTTGCGGTCGGCGGCACCGCGCTGAAGACGGCCTCCAACACACGGGGCTGGACCGAGTCGGTCTGGAAGACGAGCAGCACCGAAGGGGGCGGCTCCGGCTGCTCCAGCGATGAGGCCAAGCCCTCGTGGCAGAGCATCATCTCCACCTCGACCTGCTCGAAGCGTGCCGACTCTGACGTCTCCGCAGTGGCCGACCCGGCCACTGGCGTGGCGGTCTACCAGACCTACGGCGGCTCGGGCTGGGCCGTCTACGGTGGCACGAGCGCTGCCGCTCCGATCATCGCCGCGACCTACGCGCTGGCCGGCACCCCGGCGAGCACGGACAAGCCGCCGTCGTTCCCGTACAGCCACACGGCCAACCTGAACGACGTCACGAGCGGCAACAACGGCACCTGCTCGCCGTCGCTGCTCTGCACCGCGGCCACCGGCTGGGACGGCCCGACCGGCCTCGGTACCCCGAACGGAGTCGCCGCCTTCACCTCAGGCGGCGGAGGCGGTACCGGCAACACGGTCACCGTCACCAACCCGGGCTCGAAGACCGGCACCGTGGGCACGGCGACCTCGCTGCAGATCAGCGGCACCGACTCTGCGGGCGCCGCGCTCACGTACACGGCCTCGGGCCTGCCGACCGGGCTGTCGATCAGCTCGTCCGGTCTGATCTCGGGCACGCCGTCCGCGGCCGGCACCTTCTCGGTGACGGTGACGGCGAAGGACTCCACCGGGGCCTCCGGGTCAACGACGTTCAGCTGGGTGATCTCGACCAGCGGCGGCGGTGGCGGCTCGTGCAGCGGGCAGAAGCTCCTCAACCCGGGCTTCGAGTCCGGTGCCACCTCGTGGACGGCGTCCAGCGGCGTGATCAACACCGACGGCGCGCACTCGCACGCCGGCTCGGGCTACGCCTGGCTCGACGGCTACGGCTCCACGCACACCGACACCCTGTCGCAGGCGGTCACCATCCCCGCCGGCTGCAGTGCGTCGCTGACGTACTACCTGTACATCAGCAGCTCGGAGGGCACGAGCACCGCCTACGACAAGCTGTCGGTGACGGCCAACGGCACCGCGGTGCAGTCGTTCTCCAACGTCAACAAGGGCAGCGGCTACGTCCAGCGCACCGTCAGCCTGTCGGCCTACGCCGGCAAGTCGGTGACGATCAAGTGGACGGGCACCGAGGACTCCTCGGTGGCGACGTCGTTCTTCATCGATGACACCGCGTTGACGCTCAGCTAGGACCGCATCACCCAGAGGGGGTCACCCGGACGTTCGGGTGGCCCCCTCGACCACGTCGCAGCGCCTCTTGACTTTTAGACAGAGCGGTCTATATTTGCGTTTAGACAACTTGGTCTAAAAATCGGAGGATCCATGAGCACCACGAAGGAACTTGCAGGCAGGACAGCGCTGGTCACCGGATCCACGTCGGGCATCGGCCGGGCCAGCGCCATCGCCTTGGCCGAGCTCGGTGCGGAGGTCGTCATCACCGGCCGCGACGCCGAGCGCGGCACGCAGGTCGTCAAGGAGATCGAGGCCGCCGGTGGACACGCGCGCTTCGTCGCCGCCGACCTGACTGATCCCGAACAGATCACCGCACTGACCGAGCGCGCCGGAGACGTCGACATCCTGGTCAACAACGCCGGACGCTCGTGGTTCGGCCCCAGCGCCGACCTCGATGTCGCCACCTACGATGCGATGTTCGCCAGCAACGTCCGCTCCGCGTACCTGCTCACTGCGGCACTCGCGCCGGCCATGGCGGCGCGGGGGAACGGCAGCGTCATCAACATCGACAGCATGGCGGGATCGGTAGGCCTCGCCGGCGGCGCGGCCTACAGCGCGTCGAAGGCCGCGATGTCGGCCATGACGCGAGCCTGGGCAGCGGAGTTCAGCCCTGCGGGCGTACGCGTCAACGCCGTCGCCCCCGGGCCCGTCTACTCCGACGGCGCGTCGGTCGAGGTGATCGAGACGCTGGCCGCCACCACGCTGCTCGGCCGCGGAGCTCAGCCGGAGGAGATCGCCGACGTCATCGCCTTCCTCTCCACCGACCGGGCGAAGTACGTCACCGGCGCCACCATCGCCGTCGACGGCGGGCGTACCGCGATCTGATCCCAGCCACTACGTAAGGTGCCGACATGAGCTCCAGCAAGGCGTCGAAGCGCTCGGCCCGCGACCGACTGCTCGAGGCGGCCGATCGGCTCTTCTACGACGAGGGCATCCACGCGGTCGGCATAGACCGCGTGCTGGAGGAGGCGGGTGTCGCCAAGGGCTCGCTGTATTACAACTTCGGCGGCAAGGACGACCTGGTCCGGACGTACCTGCAGAACCGGCACGCCAAGTGGTCGGCGCGGCTCGACGAGATGCTGGCCGAGACAGAGGACCCGGACGAGAAGATCCTGACCGTCTTCGATGCCCTCGGCGATCTCTTCGCCGAGCCGGACTTCAACGGATGCGCCTTCGTCAACGCCGCGGCCGAGGCCCTGCCGGGCAGCGCCGAGGACCTCGCCACCAAGGACTTCCGCACCTGGCTGCACGAGCTCTTTGGGGGCCTCGTCGCCGAGGCAGGCCATGCCGACGGCGAGACGCTCGCCTACCAGCTGATCCTGCTCTACGACGGCGCGAACATCGCCGCGCAGCTGGATCAGAACCCCGCAGCGGCGCGTGCGGCCCGGGCAGCGGCCAGCACGCTGCTGCTCACCGCCGGCTCGAATCCCGCGACCGGGAAGAAGACGACGGGGAGATCCCGGCCGTGATGCCGTGTCGGTCGGCACCCGATCTCCGTCCCCCGCGGTCGCGATACCCTGAGCCCGCCCCGCCCTCATAGCTCAGGGGATAGAGCGCCGGACTCCTAAGCCGGGCGTCGCAGGTTCGAATCCTGCTGGGGGCACGTATCGAACTGTATTGCTCCGGCTGTTGCTTGATGTTTTGGCTCCGGTTGATGGGCGACGGTGTTCCGGTTGATGGTTGACACTCCCTCGATGAGGGAGCTTTCAGTGGCAGAGCAGAGATATCAGGCCGTGCAGGCTGTCATCGGTGAGGGTGCGACAGTCACCGAGTGGCCGCGCAGTTCGGGGTGTCGCGTCAGACGTTGCATGCATGGCTGCAGTCGCCATCCTCATAGTGGTATCTGCCGGGCTGACTGACCACCTACCCGTTCTCGACGTCGTGCTGGCCGTCGCCCTCGGCGCCGCGATGTCAGCATTCCTAACGCCCCTCCTCTCCGGGCGTTCAA
>JAOPUX010000112.1 GCA_025963285.1 Jatrophihabitans sp. | reverse complement strand
GCTCCCCGTCCGGAGCAGGCACCGCCGGCTCCCGTCGCGTCGCCGAGCGGGGAGGCGGACCCGGAGTTCGTCCTCCCGCCACTGCCGCGCTTCGCCCCGCTGCCGCCGGCTCCGCACCGGAACCGGCTCGGGCCGGTCCCGAAGGGCGCGGACCCGTCCACCCCGACCACCGCGACCGGCACTGGCGGCCCGGGCGGCACTGGCGGCCCGGCTGGGCCGAGTGGTGGCCGGCACCGCCAAGACGACGACTCCGGCGACAGTGGATCTTCCTAGGGAGGCCACCCTCCTGCGCCTCGACCAGCTGGCCGTCCTGGTCGACGCCGCCCTGACCTCTGCCGCCGTACCGCACGCCCTGCTCAAGGGAGCGTCGACCACGCGGTGGCTCTATCCCGAGGGCCGCATGCACTACGACGTCGACGTGCTGGTGCCGGCGTCCCGGGTCTCCGCGGCGGCCGGCGCGCTTGCGGCGGCGGGGCTGGCGACCTCCCGCTCCGGCGCGGCCGGGGAGGAGGCCGAGCACAGCCTGCTGCTCCACAGCCCGGACGGCTTCGAGATCGACCTGCACCGCTCGCTGCCGTCGGTGCCGGTCTCGGAGCTGGTCTGGACGACGCTCGCCCCGCACGTCACGACGCTCGCGCTGGATGTCGGGGTGGTCACCGCCCTCGACGAGCCGGGGCGCTGCCTGGTGCTCGCGCTGCACGCGGCGCACAGCGGGCCGGGGGAGCCGGGGCCGGCCGAGGACCTGCGCCGGGCCCGGCACCAGGCCGCGGCGGAGTCGTGGCGGTGGGCGCGCGACGCGGCGGCCCGGCTCGGAGTGGCGGATCTGCTCTCGGCCGGCCTGGTCCGTGCCGGCGAACAGGTCGACGGCCCGCTCTCCCGGCGCGCGGCCCTGCTGCTGGCGGGCGCCCCGGCACCGGCGATCGGGCTGCAGCGGCTGCTCTCCGCGCCCGGGCGGCAGCGCCCGGGGATCGTGATTCGCGAGCTCGTCCCCAGCCCAGGATTTCTACGCAGGGCGTACCCTGACCTCACCTCCCGCCGCTTCGGTCTCCTTCGGGCCCATCTGCGGCGGTGGGCGCACCTGGTCCGCGCTGTCCCCGCCGCGGTCCGAGCCTGGCGAGACACGAGTTCGGCGGAGTAGACCGCCGTGCGCCATCGCTGGGACGGCCTTAGGCTTTGCTGGATTTCGGATTGCGGGGGACGCAATGGGGAGCTATCGACGCACGCAACTGGTGCGTTGCGCCGGTGTCGTGAGTCGCACGCTCGGCGAGGAGTTCGTGGTCCTCGACGAGCGCAGCGGACAGGCACACGCCCTCTCCGGCCTCGCCGCCCGGGTGTGGGCCGCGACCGATCCGGAGAGCGCCGTCGCCTGGCCTGAGGATGCGGCCGTCGATGACGCCGTGGAGCAGCTTCTCGAACTCGGCCTGCTGGAGCTCGTCGCCGCGCGTGGCATCAGCCGTCGCCGCCTGCTGCGCGACGGTGGGGCCATTGCCGCGGTGGTGGGCATCGCCTCGATCGCCCTCCCGACCGCCGCCGCGGCGGCGAGTGCGCGGGTCAACCAGACGTACACCTCGCCCGGCACCTTCAGCTACACCGTGCCGGCCGGCGTCACCTACCTGAACTTCGTCGTGGACGGCGCCGGTGGCGGCGACGACGTCGGCAAGGGCGGCGCCGGCACCTCGATCACCGGCCGCATCCCGGTCACCGCGGGCCAGGTCATCACGATCAACGTCGGTGCGGGCGGTGTCGGCGGCGGCATCCTCGGGCTGCTCGTCGGGGGAAGTGGCGGCGCCGGCTACGCGGCCGGCGGTGCCGGCGGCGCCTCGGTCGGCATCGGGATACCCGGCAGCGGTGGTGGCGGCGCGAGCAGCATCGCCCTGGCCGGCACCACCGAGGTGGTCGCCGGTGGTGGTGGCGGCGGTGGTGGCGGTGGCGGCACGGGCGGCAACGCCTCGACCACGAACTCCGGGTCGGCCACCGCGAACCCGGGCGGTGGCGGCAACAGCGCGGTCATCATCGGTAACGGTGGCGGCGGCGGTGGCGGCGGCGCGGGCGCCTCGGGCGGCGCGGGTGGCACCTCAGGCGGGGCGGGTGGCGGAGGTGGCAGCTACTGGGCCTCGAGCGGTCTCACCGGCCCGACCGGATCCGGGTCGCCAGCGGCCAGTCAGCTGAGCAACGGCGCCACGTCGAACGCCTCCGGCGGCAACGGCTCGGTCACGCTCAGCTACCCGTAGCCACCAGGTCGACGAGCGCTGTCGCGGTCACTGCGGCCTCGGCCCGCGCTCCGCTGATGCAGCGTGCCGGTGCGGTGAGGGCGTCGAGGGCCGCGATGGCGGGGGCCGGCCGGCTCGCGGCACTGACGGTGTTGTCGAGCAGCCGCAGGACCGCCTCGGCGCGGGTGAGCGGAGCCGGGGTGAAGCCGGCCTCAGGCGCGGCCGCCGGGTCGTAGGTGAGCACCGCCACCAGCGCAGCCGGGCACGCGGTCATGGTCGCCGCGGCCACCGGGAGTCGCACCACGCCGCCACCGGATCGCAGGGAGAGCGGGCGTGGATAGGCATGCACCAGTCCCTGCGGATCGATCAGCGCGTACTCGTCGGAGCCGTACTCAGCGCCCAGGGCCAGCAGCGCCGCCACGAGCGTGCTCTTGCCGCTGAACGTGCGGCCGGGCAGCACGATCGCGGCGCCGCCGATCCCGACGACGCCAGCATGGACGAAGGTGTGGGTACGCGCGTGCTCGGCCACCCAGAGTTCGAGTTCGCCGATCACGGCAGTGCCGTCGCCTGACAGCGTCCAGTGCGCCTCCGGGGTCAGCCCCGGCTCGTCGTGCCACCAGAAGGGCAGCTCCGTCCGGGCCGCCGCGTCGTCGGACACGGCGAGGCCGACGACGCGGCCGAAGGCCCGCGACACGCGCTCAGTCGCCACGGCCGAGCCGATCGAAGGCTGCCGCGAGGGTGCGGCTCGCGGCGGTATCGCCGCGGAGCAGGGGCAGCGCGAAGGGACGCCGCCCCCCGGGCACCGCAGCGGTGGGGCCGAACTCGGCGACGGCGACAGCCCGGCCGGCCGGACGGGACGCCTCAGGTCGCAGCGCCCGCTCGTAGAGCTCGAGTTGCGCGGCAGCGACCTCGTCCCAGGTAGGCACCGGCCCGGCCTGCGCAGGACCGGCCTGCGCAGGCGCGGCGGTGACGACAGCGGCGAGCGCCGCGACGTCGCCGTCCGGCACCAGCAGCTCGTGCGCCCCGATCACCTCGGGCAGGCTGCCCGTGGCGTAGCCGGCTGCCGCCGCGCCGCAAGCCCGTGCCTCGGTGACGACCCGGCCGTACTGCTCGACCCAGCGCGGGGTGGCCCGGCTCGGCACCAGCAGCACGTCGGTGTCGCGGTACAGGTCGGCGAGGTCGGTGGGGTACAGCTGACCGAGCAGGGTCGTGGCGCGGCCCACGCCGAGGCCGGCGGCCAGCGCCAGGGCGGCCTCGGCCAGCGGGCCGTCACCGGCGATGCGCAGGCGGGCCGGCTGCCGCAGGGCGGCGAGCACCCGCACCGCGTCGAGCACGCCCTTCTCCTCGACCAGCCGTCCGACGAAGGTCAGCCTGAGCTCGGCTCCGCCGGGTCGGCGGCCAACGGCCGAGAAGATCGCCGGGTCTACGCCGAGCGGCACGACCGCGATCGAGCCCGCGAAGCCCTTGCCCCGCACCACACTGGCCGCCTGCCGGGAGCAGGGATACACCGCCGCGAGACGCCGTAGCGCGGCCCGCTCCCAGCCGGCGAAGGGAGGCGGCCAGCGCTTGTCGATGTTCTGGGCGGTGTAGCCGACCACAGCCTGGGTCGGGCCGAACAGCGGCAGCAGCTGGCGGGTGACGGCCGAGACCGGCTCCTCGTGCAGGTCCACGACGTCCGGCCGGGCCGCGGTTACGGTCGCCAGTACCGCGGCCGGATCGACGAAGCGGTGCCGGTTGACGTCTCCGGCCCGGTGCACCGGCAGCTCGATCACCTCGAACGGCTCGTCGTGCAGGCTGTCGTTCTCCGGCCAGTGCGCCGGGACGATGAGGGTCACCTCGGCCCCGGCCGCGACCAGGGCCCGCTCCCGCGCGCGGTGGGAGCTGTCGCGACCCGCGTGATAGATCCGGACGACGCGCATCAGGGCTGGCTCCGCAGCACCGGAACGATCACGGCCAGTGCCGCATCGACCTCGTCGCCCAGGCGGCGGTAGTGCGCCCACGAGCGGCGGTAGGGGTCGGCCAGGTCGTCGTCGTGATCGACATCGTCCGCGGCAGCCCACCGCTCGGCCACGAGCCGCAACGCCGCGTCGATCCCGATGCCTGTGGGGGCACCGGTCAGCAGCCGCGCCAGCTCCTTCAGCGTCACAGTGCGGTTCGCCGCCGTGCGGTCGTGTTCGAGGGCCTCGAGGCGATGGCCACGCTCGGCGGTGATCACCAGCCGTGAGCTGCGCAGCAGCGCTCCGGTGAGTTGCTGCGGCAGGTCGACCGGCTCGCGTAGTCCGCGCGTCTCGAGCAGGCGGGCCACCCGCGGGTTCACCGGTTCGCCGACGAGTGCGGCGGTGCCCGCGCTGGCGATCCGGAGCTCGGGCAGGGCCCCCCGCATTACCCCGGCGAGGTACGGGGACCGGCAGTAGTTGGCAGTGCAGACGATGAGGACGTCCCACCGGGGTCGTCGGGTCGGCACCCCGAAACCATAGTCGCGGCAGACTTGGCGCGCAGGGACGGCGCAGTTGTGAAAACATCCTGGTATGTCGGGGGACACCAATGCGAGGGTCGTGATCGTTCACGACTACCTCACTCAGCGCGGTGGAGCCGAACGCGTCGTACTGGATCTACTTCGAGCCTTCCCCGGGGCTCGGGTCGTGACGTCGTGTTGGTATCCAGAGGGCACGTTTCCAGAGTTTGCGGACTACGAGATAGAGACGCTCTGGCCGAACAGGGTGGGCGTGCTGCGCCGTGATCCGCGCAGAGCTCTGCCGTTCCTGGCCTCCACGTTCGAGAACCACTCGGTCGACGATGCCGACGTGGTGATCTGCTCGAGCAGTGGCTGGGCGCACCGCGTGCAGAGCCCTGCACCGAAGATCGTCTACTGCTACAACCCGGCGCGCTGGCTGTATCAGCCGCACGACTACCTGGCCCGGGTGCCGCCGTGGGTACGCAACCGCTTCGTGGCCTCGACCCGCTCGCTGCGCTCCTCGGATCTCGAGGCGGCGCAGGACGCACACAGCTATCTCGTCACCTCGACGGTGGTGGCCAACCGGGTCCGTGCCGCCTATGGCATCGAGCCGGCGATCGTGCCGCCCGCTCGTGGCCTCTCGCCCGAGGGGCCGATGACGCCGGTGCGGGGCATCCGCCCCGGGTTCCTGCTGACGATCGCCCGGCCCCGGGCGTACAAGCACACCGATGTCGTCTGCGAGGCGATGGCGCTGCTGCCGCGCGAGCGGCTCGTCGTCGTCGGCGGTGACGCCAGCACCGATGCCTGGCCGTTGAACGTCCATCGGCTCTCGCAGCTGAGCGACGCGCAACTGCGCTGGCTCTACGCCAACGCCGCCGCCGTGGTGGCGATGGCCAACGAGGACTTCGGGCTCACCCTGCCCGAGGCACAGGGCTTCGGTCTGCCCGCGGTGGCGCTGCGTGGTGGCGGCTACCTCGACACCACGGTCGACGAGCTCACCGGCATCTTCGTCGACGAGGCCTCGCCGACGCAGATCGCGGCCGGGGTGGCCCGGATGCGCGAGCATGCCTGGGAGCCGGGCGTCATCAGACGGGCGGGGGAGTACTACTCACCGGCCGCCTTCGCGGCGCGCATGCACGCCGTCGTGGCGGCCACCCTCAGCGCGGACTCGGTGACCCCGATAGCCTCGCGTCGCGGGACCGGGCGGACTCGACGCGAACGGCCCCAAGGGCGCCCGGGTTCCAGCCCGGCCAGCTCGATGATCGGGTGAACGCCGAGGAGCCTGCTGCGTACGTGGATCCGGTGACGGCTGCGGAGGTTCGCACCGCGCTCCGGACCGACATGGTGCGTGGCTCGCTCTGGACGCTGCTGTCGGCCGTGCTCTCGATGCCGGTGGCATTCGTCGCCAACCTCATCGTGGTGCGCAGCCTCGGCACGGTGGAGTACGGGCGCTTCGCCTTCTACGTCGCCACCTATGGCGTGCTGGTGACGCTGGTGAACGCGGGTGTCAGCGACGCCACCGTGCAGTGGCTGGCCGGCGCCCACGCGCGGGGTGACCGTGAGCAGAGCGCAGCGCTGGTGCGCACCTGCGCGGGCTACCACGTCTTCATCGAGGCCCCGGTCGTCGCGGTGGTGACGGTGCTGCTGCTGCACGACGCCCCGCTGGGCTTCGTGCTGGCCGCCGTGGTGGCCAACTTCGTCACCATGGCCATCGGCACCAGCACTGTCGTCCTCACCGCCACGGCGCGCAACGCCTTCGCCGCGCGGGTGTCGCTGGTGATGACGCTGGCCGCGCAGGCCACCGTGGCGGCGACGGCGGTCGTGCAGCACGAGGGCAGCGCCGCTTGGGCGTTGCGTGCGGTGGCCCTGGCGATCGGCCCCTGCCTGGCGGTGGCCGGTGTGGCCGGGCACCTGCGGCCGATGCTCTTCCGGCCGCGCCTGCCCCGGCGCCTGCCCGCCGGCTTCCTGAGCTACGGGGTGGCGGCGTGGTCGAGCGCCCTGGTGACGATGCTGCTGCTGGACGAGAGCGAGATCTTCGTGCTGCGCTGGTACGACGACCTGGCCGCCGTCGCGGTCTTCGCCGTGCTGACCACGGTGGCCAACCAGCTGACCGTGCCGATGGACAGCCTGATGGCACCGCTCGTGCCGATCGCCGCCGGGCTCGTCGGTTCGGCGCCACACTTGGCCTCACCGGCGCTGGACCGCTCGTTACGGGTGACGGCCCTCAGCGCGACCCTCACCTGCGGCGTGGCGCTGCCCGCCGCCGCCGAGCTGCTGCCTGCCGTCTTCGGTGGCCGGTACGGGCACGACACCGCGGCGTTCGTCGCGCTGGCCACGCTGAGCTGCCTCAGCTCCGCCGCCGGTCCGCTGCGCGCCTTCGCCTTCGCCACCCGTCAGGTCGTCGGGGTGCTGCGGATCAACGTGCTGGGCCTGGCCGTCGACGCCGCGCTGGCGCTCTCCCTTATCCCCGCCTACGGCCTGCGCGGCGCGGTGCTCGCGCTGCTGGTCGGGCAGGCACTGTCGATCGTCCTCGTGCTGCGGCTCGTGGCGAAGGTACTCGAACGACGGCCCGGCTCGGTGCTGGTCGAGGTACGGGCCGCCGTCGTGGGGGTGGTGGCCGGTGTGGCCGCGGTGCTTGCCGCCGCCGACGTCGACGGCACCGGGGTGCGCACCGTGGTCGGGGTGGTCGTCGGTGCGGTGATCGTCCTCGGCTCCCTGCGGCTGCTGCCGGGACTGCGGATGAACGCCGGCGACGAGGCGGTGATCGTGGCCGGCCTGCCGCCGCGGCTGGGTCGGGCCTTCGTCACGACCACCCGGCTGCTGCCGCTGGTGCGCCACGAACCGGGCGTGGGCGCGGTATGAGGGTGCATGCCTACCTCGTCGTCGCCGACCCGACATGGCTGCGTTCGAGCGTGCTCGCCTACTACCCCCACGTCGAGCGGATCGTCGCCAGCTACGACGCCGACGGCATCGGCTGGAGTGGTGCCCGCGTCGACGCGGCCGGGTGCCTGGCGACCCTGCGCGAACTCGACGTCGATCACAAGATCGAGTTCGCGGCGGGCACCTACAGCGGGGGCGACCTCGACCCGCTCGTCGTGGAGACCCGCCAGCGCAGTGCCGCCCTCGCCCGCGCCGGCGCCGGTGCCGACTGGGTGCTGCAGATCGACACCGACGAGGTGCTACCGGAGTGGGGGGCGCTCGTGCAGGCGCTGGAGGAGGCCGAGCGGTGCGGGCTCGAGGCGGTCGAGTGGCCGATGCGGGTGCTCTACCGGCGCCTGCGCGGCGACACCTATCTGGCAGTCGTCGACGAGCGCGACGGCCTGCACGTCGAGTACCCCGGTCCGATAGCGGTGCGCCCCGGGGTGGAACTCGTGGAGTCGCGGCGCACGTCGCAGCCGGTGCTGCGGGTCTGCGTGGAGGCGGGGCGGGCGAGCGGGATGCAGCTCGACGCGCCACCGGCCCCCGGTGAGGTGCGCTGGTCGGCCCTGGAGCCGGAGGCGGTGATCTGGCACAACTCGTGGGCACGCAGTCCCGTCGTGGTGCAGCGCAAGGTGCGGTCGTGGGGCCACGCCGACGGCTGGCGCTCGCAGCGGTACTTCCTCGCTCGCTGGCTGCCCGCCGTCCTGCTCTGGCGCAGCATGCGGGACTTCCATCCGCTGGTGCCGGCGCTGTGGCCGGCGCTGCGGCCCGAGCAGTTACCGGCCGGCCTGCTCGATCCCGCCGACGGATGACGGTCGATGGGTGACGGGCGATGGGTGACGGGCGATGGGTGAGGGGCGCGCTGGTGGGGTCGATGGCTGAGGATGGTCCGGTGGGTGAGAGCGCGCTGCGGGCGGTCGCCAAACGGCAGGCCCCGCGCTGGCTGGTCGAGGCCGTGCGCTGGCGCAGGTCGGTGTGGGGCGACCTGCGCCTGCGGCTGCTGACGGAGGTCGGCCACCTGCCCTCGCACCGGCTGCGCAATGCCTGCTACCGGCGGGCCGGGCTCGTGCTGGCCCGCACCAGCAGCATCCACTGGCGTGCCGAGTTCTACGCACCTGAGCGGATCGTCATCGGTGCGTACACCACGATCGGCGACTCGGCCTTCCTGGACGGCCGTTCGGGGCTGTGGATCGGTGACCGCGTGAACCTCGGGTCGCACGTCACGATCTGGACGCGCCAGCACGACATCGACTCGCGCGACTTCGCCGAGGTCGGAGGCCCGGTGACGGTCGGCAACTACGCCGTCCTGGGCAGTGGCTGCACCGTACTGCCCGGCGTGACGATCGGCGCGGGAGCGGTGGTGGCCGCGGGCGCGGTCGTCACCCGCGACGTCGCCGAGTACACGATGGTGGCCGGCGTCCCGGCACGCTTCGTCCGCGACCGGCCCCGCGACCTGGACTACCGCCTGGGCTACGCGAAGCGCTTCGTATGACCCACCCCGAGCGCCTCGCCGTGGTGGTCCTGAACTGGAACAACGCACCGGACACCCTCGACTGCCTCCGGTCGCTGACCTCCTCGACGCTGCGGCCGTTCGTCGTGGCGGTCGACAACGGCTCCACCGACGGCAGCGCCGCAGAGATCATCGACAGCGGTCTGGCCCAGCAGGTGATCTGCAACGACGACAACCTGGGCTACGCCGGCGGCAACAACGTGGGCCTGGCGTGGGCGCTCGCCGCCGGCTTCGAGTTCGTGGCGGTGCTGAACAACGACACCATCGTCGACCCTGCCTGCCTGGCCACCGTCGTCGCGGCGCTGGCCGCGGACGAACGGCCGCGCGCGGCGAGCCCGCTCATCGTCTATGCCGATGCGCCGGAGCAGGTCTGGTTCGGCGGTGGCGTGTTCGACCGCGGGATGCCCCGCCACCTCCGCGCCGAGGAGCTGCAGTCGCCGCCGCTGCCGACGACGGCCATCCTGACCGGCTGCTGCATCGTTGCCCGCCGCGACGTCTGGGAACTGGTCGGCAGCTTCGACCCCGACTACTTCCTGATCTTCGAGGACAGCGACTGGTCGGTGCGAGCGGTGCAGCGTGGCGTCGAGCTCGTCGTGGCTGGTGACGCGCTGCTGCAGCATCGCGTCTCACGCAGCTTCGCCGCGCCGGCCACCAACCGGCTCGGCTCGTTCTACTACGGGCGCAACGGGCTGCGGTTCCATCTCCGGCATGCACGGGCGCACGTGGCCGGTTACGTGTGGCGGTCGCTGATCCACCCCGGGCTGCGCTCGCTGGCGCGCCGGCCTGGCGCCCAGCCGACCCGGTTCGTCTGGCTCGGCGCCTGCTCGGTGCTGCTTGGGTCGCGGGGTGCGGCGCCGCGGGTCGTCCAGCGCCTGGCCGGCCGCTGACCCCGCCGGGTCAAGCCGCTGACCCCGCCGGGCTACGCGGGTCGGACGAGGCGTTCGCGGTAGAGCCTCTCGTAGGCGTCGGCGGCAGCGGCGAGGGAGAGGCCGGCGGCGCGGTCCAGGCCTGCTGCGCGCAGTCGCGACTGCTCGTCGGGGTCGCGCAGCAGGCGCAGCAGCGCGCCGCCCAGGTCCGCATCGGTGACGAGCGCGCCGGCCCCGTCGCCGAGCACGAACCGTGCGCCCGGGTTGGTGGTGGCCACCGCGGGCAGCCCGCTGGCCATCGCCTCGACATAGGGCAGCCCGAAGCCCTCGTAGGACGAGGGCAGGCAGAAGACCCAGGCGCGGCGGTAGAGCGACTGCAGCTCCTGCGCCGACACCCGGCCGAGGGGCCGGATCGACGGGTGCTGGCCGGTCGGCACGTCCTCGCTGACCATCCACAGCTCGGCGTCCGGCAGCTCGGGGAGCACCGTGTCGAGGAAGGCGCGGGCCAGTAGCGAGCCGCGTTTGCGCCCGGACCAGGTGCCGACGAAGAGCACCACCGGGTGCCCGGTCCGCTCGGCCGCCTCGCCGGGCGCGAAGTGGGTGGTGTCGACGCCGATCGGGATGACGCGCCGGACCCACGGTGTCCAGCGCCGCCCCACCGGGGAGACGAGCACGGTCACGTCGGCGACGAGGCTGGCGATCACTTCGGTGACGCCGAGCAGGACCATCCGCAGCCGGGCCCGCACGCCGCGGATGTGCAGCGCCTCGTCGAAGCACGAGCCGTGCAGGACCCGCACGTGGACCGGTACCCGCCGCCGCCACAGCCAGTAGTCCTCGCCTGCCGCGTGCAGCACGTCGTAGCCGCTGAAGTCGAAGCGGCGCATGGCGAGGGCGAAGCGGAACGTGCGCAGCGCGCCGGTCATCGGGACGTGCCGGTGCACGTAGCTCGCCCCTTCGACCGGCGGGCAGTCGCTGATCACCTCGACGTGGTGCCCGCGCCGGGTGAACTCGCCGGCAAGCTCGTGGACGTGATAGCCCACGCCGATCTTGCTACCGCTGGGCAGGTAGTACGAGATCAGCGCGATACGCAGTGGTGCCTGGGTCGTGGATGCCTGGGTCGTGGATGCCTGGGTCACGGACCACCGCGGAGCTCGTCGTCGAGCACGTCGAGCCAGCGCCTGCCGTGGCGCCGGTCCGGCTCGAGGTGGTTGCCCTCGGCCCACTCGTTCCACGACTTGATCCACACCAACTGCTCGCCCGCCGGATGGCTGCGGGCCCGCGCGACGGCGTCGCGCAGGTGCGGCCGGAAGCGCTCGGGCGACGAGCCGTGCAGCACGAGGCCGCGACGTCCGGCCCGGGGGGTGTTGTCCCAGTTCGGGTAGACGGCCGGGTGGTGCAGCGTCGCGTCGAGACCGGCCGGGAACGGCATCGGCTCCTCGGCGTACCGGTAGATCTCGGGTAGCCGGGCCAGTTTGCGGCCGGCCCGCATCCTGACGTCGGTGTAGGGGCCGGCCTCGGCCGGCAGGCGCAGGTAGACCCCGGCGTCGAAGCCGTCCTCCTTGACCCGCAGGTACTTCGGGCCGTGCCCGAGGAGGTCACTGACCTCGGCAACGAGATACAGCCCTGGCAGCCCCGCCCGCCGGGCCATCGCCTGCCACCGCTCGACGAACTCGGCGCCATCCGGCAGCTCCTCGGGACGGAAGACGTAGAAGACGGGCCGGCCACCGACGGTCAGGTACCGCGGATCACGGAAGGCGGGCAGCACCGCGTCGAAGTGCGCCTGGTCGTCCTCCGCCCCGGGGTAGCGCTGCTCCAGGAGCATGCGGTCCGGCGCGCCGTGCCAGGTACCCGTCCAGGACTGGTTCGCCCAGGCGAGGCAGAACGGCAGCGACGGCTCACCCGAGGCGAGCACGGCGTTGAACGGGGCGTCGAGGATCGTCCGTCCGCCGCCGAACCAGTAGTGCCAGTAGCAGAACGCGGTGAGGCCGTACTCCGCGGCGAGCTCGGCCTGAGCGGCGCGCGACTCCGGCAGCCGCAGATCGTAGAACCCCAGGTCGGCCGGGATGTTCGGTTGCTGATGGCCCGGGTAGAGCCGCCGGGCAGCGGCGGTGTTCGTCCACTCGGTGAAGCCCGCACCCCACCAGACGTCGTTCTCCGGGATGGGGTGGAACTGGGGCAGGTAGAACGCGATCGCGCCCACTGCGTCCGGGGGTGCCTCGGTCACTCGTCGCTCCGTCATGGTCGTCGGGCGGGCTCCGCCGGGCGAGGGGGGCGCGGAGATCGACGGGGCCAGCCTAGCCAACGCGAGGTTCTCCGGCCTGGCCGAGCGGGCCGGATATGCCACACTCACGCCGTGCGGAACGGCTCGGTGACGCTGCTCTCGCTGGAGCCGTGGGACGAGGTCCGCCGCCGCAACCAGCATCTGGCCGCCGAACTGCTCCGCCAGGGCCTCGTCGATCGGTTGACGTTCGTGGAGCCGGCGGCCTTCGGACGCGGACGGCGCGAGGTGATCGAGGGGATCACCGTGCTGCGGCCGCGCCTGCTGCTCCCGCGCCGGGTCGGTGGGCTGCGGCTGGGCGCCTGGCGATTACGCCGGCTGCTGCGCGACAGTGACGTCGTCTGGGTCAACGATGCCCCGCTCGGCGCCCACTGCATCCGGCCCGGACGCACCGTCTACGACGTCACCGACGACTGGCGGGCGGCCTCACAGCCGGCCCGGCTGCGGCGCCGGTTGGTGCGCGCCGAGGACCGGCTGACGGCGCGGGCGCGGGTGGTGGTGTGCAGCGGCGTCCTGGCCCAGCGCTGGGCGCAGCGCTACGGGGTGACACCCGTGATCGTGCGCAACGGCACGCCCCCGCAGCTGCCCGGGCCGCCGGTCCGGCTGCCCGGGCCTGGACCCCATGTCGGCTACGTCGGCACGCTGCACACCGACCGCCTCGACCTCGCCCTCGTGGCCGCGTTGGCCGGCGCGCCGGGCATCGGCACCGTGCACCTCGTCGGCCCGTCGAGCCTGACCCCCGCTGAGGTGGACCAGCTGCCCGGCGTCGTGCGGCACGGTGCGGTGGCGGCCGAGGCGGTGCCGTCGTGGCTGGGCGCCTTCGACGTGCTGCTCTGCCCGCACCGGATCACCGAGTTCACCCTGAGCCTCGATGCGATCAAGGCCTACGAGTACCTCGCCTCGGGGCGGCCCGTGGTCGCGACCCCGACGAGTGGCTTCCAGGACCTGGGCGAGACGCCCGGGGTGTGGGTGACCGGGGCCGCGGAGTTCTGCGCCGCGGTCGCCACCGCCCTCCGCTCGCCGGGGCCGTTTCACCGGACGGTGCCGGAGTGGTCGGAGCGGGCCCGGGAGTTCGCCGCCGTCCTGGGCGAGCTGCCCGACCCCACCTGAGCAGGCCCGCAGCGATCAGGCGGGTTTGCGGGCCTGGGCATAGACGGTGTTGCCGAGCAGGCCGCCGCGGCGCCGGTCCAGCCGGGCGCACCAGTCGGTGACCGGCAGGGAGAGCGCCCGTAGCGGCACCGGGTGCTCCACCCGGGCGTAGAACTCGTGGGCGAACGTGCCGGCGTGCCCGACCCAGGTCTGCAGGTCGAGCACCTCCAGACCGGCCCCTTCGAGCAGCGTCCGCATCGACTGCGGCGAGTAGCCCTGCCGGACGTGCCCTGGGTTGATCTGCCAGGCGTCTGCGTCCGGAACCTGGTGCACGGTGCCGGAGCGCTCGAGCCATCGGTCGCGCGGCACGTGCACCAGGAGGGTGCCCCCCGGACGCAGGGCGCGCACGAGGTCGGCCACCGCGCCGTGATCGTCGGTGATGTGTTCGAGGACGTCGAAGGCGGTGATGAGGTCGAAGGAGGCAGGCCTCAGCGTGTCGAAGCTGCCGACCTCGAAGTGCACCGACTCCCGGTACGCGGCAGGACGCGCCGCCAAGCACGCGGCGATCGCCGCGGCGTCGAGGTCGACCGCCGTCACCTGCGCGCCCGGGTACCGGTCGGCGAGCCAGTAGACGAAGGTGGCGTCCTCGGCCCCGGCGTCCAGGATCGCGGTGGGCTGCAGCCGCAGCGGCGGGAGGGCTTGGGCCAGGCGCCGCAGTTTGATCCGCTTCCCCACGTACGGCTCGCCGACGGTCCGTCGCAGCAGCTGTTTCGCCTGCTGCTTCAGCACCGCGCGTCGCATGACAGAGCAACCTACCGGCACCGCAGCCGCTACGGTTGCGCGGAGGCATCCTCGCCGCACGCTGCGTGCGGCGCCTCCACGAAGTGCACGAGGCCGTCGACGATCGGATCATCAGCGGTGGGTACCAGGGCCTGGGTAACGCACCCCCGGGTCGTCGCCTGCCTCGGGATCGGTGTCGCGGCGGTGCTCGGCTACCTCGCCGCCGACGTCGGCAAGACGCACCTGAGCCTGGGCCTGGCCGCCTGTGCCTTCCCCCTCGTGCCGCTGCTGCTGCTGCGCCCCATGATCGGCGCCGCGGCCGGCATCGCGTTCCTGCCCTTCGAGATGAACGTCATCGGCGGCTCGGCCTTCGGGCTGAACATCGCGCCGTCGGACGTGCTGCTCTCGCTGGCCTTCGCCGGCGTGCTGCTGGAGGCGGTGCGAAGCCACCAGCTCCGGACGCGGTTCGTGGCCCTGCGCCCGCTGATCGTGCCCTTCGGGGTGTATCTCGTCGCCGCGCTGGTCGTGATCGCCGCGCATCCCAGCACGCGCGGGGTGGTGCGGCTGGTGCAGCGCTGCGAGGTGGTGGGGATCGCGGCGATCCTGGGCGGCTGCCTGCTCACCGAGCGGATCGCGCGACGGGCCTTCCTGATCTTCGTGGTGGCCGGCGTGGTGCTGACGCTGCTCTGGCTCGTCCACGGTGGGCGGCCGGCGATCTGGGCAGGGCAGAAGAACCCGTCCGGGCAGTTCATCGCCGACGCGGCCCTCGTGACGCTCGCGCTCGTGCGCAGCCGCTGGCGAATACCGCTGGCCCTGCTGCTCGTGGCCGGCGTCTACGCCACCGAGAGCCGGGGCGCGCTGATCGGGCTCGGGGCCGGGGTGGCGGTGCTGATCCTGATGAGCTCCCGCGACCCGGTGCAGGTGATCGTGCGTGGGCTGCTGGTAGTGATCGTCTTCCTCGGCATCTTCCAGGTGCTGCCGAAGGCCGAGCGGGACCGCCTCTCCGGGGAGACCTCGTCGGTGCGCTACAGCGACCATGTCCGCTCGATCTACGCACGTGACGCCCGCAGGGTGATCGACGAGCATCCGATCCTCGGCGTGGGGATCGGCAACTACCTCGAGGGTGATCCGGCGGTGCTGACGCTCACCGATGACCCGCACGACGTGGTGCTGCTGGAGGCCGCCGAGGGCGGGATGGTGCTGCTGACCGGCTTCATCGTGCTGCATCTGGGCGCCGCGTTCACGGTGATCCGCCGTCGGCGCCGCTCGACCTGGGCGCCGCTGGCGTTGGCGGTGGAGGTGGCCGTGATCAGCCACTCGGTCGTGGACGTCTACTGGGTCCGTGGCACGCCGGTGGCGCCGTGGGTGCTGATCGGGCTGGCCCTGGCCGCGGCGCACCGCGCCGAGACCACACCCGCCGTACCGGCCGGCGACCCCGCGGGGGTGATCGCCTGAACCGGCAGCGGCCGCTCGCGATCGTGATCGTCGCCTACGGTGCGCCCCACCTGCTCAGCGCAGCTGTCGCCGCACTCGACCCCGACGAGGACGTCACGGTGGTCGACAACTCCCGTCGCGAGGACGTGCGTGCGGCCGCCGGTGGTGCCCACTACGTGCGGCCGCCGGGCAACCTCGGCTTCAGCGGTGGCGTCAACGCCGGGCTGGCGGCCCTGCGGGCGCGCGATTTCGCCGGCGACGTGCTGCTGCTCAACCCCGATGCCCGGCTCGACTCGGTGGGGATCACCCGGCTGCAGGACGCGCTGCTGGCCCAGCCCCGCACCGCCGCGGTGGCTCCGCAGCGGCTTCGGCACGACGGTGCCGACCAGCAGGTGCTGTGGCCGTTGCCGTCACCGTCGGGGATGTGGCGCGAGGCGGTCGGCCTGCCGCGGCGGGGCGGTCCGCACTTCGCGGTGGGCGCGGTGCTGCTGCTGCGGGCCGAGGCACTGGCCGAGATCGGCGGCTTCGACGAGACGTTCCCGCTCTACGCCGAGGAGTCGGACTGGCAGCGTCGCGCTCAGGAGGCCGGCTGGCAGATCGCCCTCGCCGACGGTGTCGAGGCGGCCCACGTCGGCGCGGGCACCAGCACCGATGACGGCCTGCGGGAACGGCTCTTCGCGGCGGCGCAGGAGACCTACCTGCGCCGCTGGTTCGGGGCGTCCGGCTGGCTCTCCTACCGGCTGGCCGCAGTGCTGGGCGCGGCGCTGCGGGGGCTTCTGCTGCCCGGCGCGCGTGGCGCGGCCGCACGCGCCCGGCGGGCCTGCTT
>JAOPUX010000133.1 GCA_025963285.1 Jatrophihabitans sp. | reverse complement strand
GCGCAGAGCCGGCCCGGGCGCAACCTGCCCGTGTCCGCAAGGGAACGCCGGTGCGCGACGGTGCCGACCGGGGGCTGCGTGACCTCGTCGGGGGCGGACCGTCCGCGCTCGGGGTCAGCGGTGCGCTACGAGCCCGCGACGTCGACCGGCCGAGCCCCGACGAGCTGGCCGCCGCCGAACGCGACGTGGTGATCGTCCGCCGGAACTGGAAACCACCCACCGACTAGCGATTGTGTAACTCTCGCCGTCGAGGCGGCCGTGAGAGTTGCGCAATCGGGCGGTTAGCTCGTGACGTGGCCGGCGATCGCGCCCGTCGCCTCGTACTCGGTCAACATCCCGATGCGGCGGATGTGCCGCTCACCCTGCGAGAACGGGGTGTCGAGGAAGACCTCGACGAAGCGCAGCGCGTCGGCCTCGGGATGGTTGCGCGCGCCGATGCTGATGATGTTGGCATCGTTGTGCTGGCGGGCCAGCGAGGCGGTGTCGTCGCTCCAGACGAGAGCGGCGCGCACCCCGGTGACCTTGTTCGCCGCGATCTGCTCACCGTTGCCCGAGCCACCGATGACGATGCCCAAGCTGCCGGGGTCGGCCACCGTGCGGGCGCCTGCGGTGATGCAGAACGACGGGTAGTCGTCCTCGGGATCGAAGGTCGGGGCGCCGCAGTCGACCGGCTCGTGCCCGAGAGTGGTCAGGTGCTCGATGAGCCGGGCCTTGAGCTCGAAGCCCGCGTGGTCACTGCCGAGGTAGACGCGCATGAGGCCATCATCGCAGTCCGGTGGCCGCGGCAACCAGGCCCGCACCCCCTACTGGGAGGATGGGTCCATGAGTTCCGGTCTGCCCGCACCCAGCGTCACCGGACTGGTGACGCACTGGGCGCCACAGCCGGTGGCCATCGTCGCCGCCGTCGCGCTCGTCGCGTGGTACTGGCGGGGCGTCCGCGCCCTTCCGGCGGGGAGCTGGCCGGTCTCGCGCGTCGTCACGTTCGCGGTCGGGGTCGCCCTGGCGCTCTGGACGACCTGTGGCTTCCCGCAGGCCTATCACGACTCGCTCTTCTGGATCTACACCTCCCAGCAGCTGGGGCTGCTGCTCATCATCCCTGCCTTGATCCTCGGTGGCGGCCCACTGCGGCTTGCCGTGATCCGCGGCGGGCCGACGGGGCGGGTGCAGCGGGTCCTGGACTCGGGCCCGATCCAGGCGCTGAGCTTCCCGCTCATCGGCCCGGCGCTCGTGCCGATCGCCTCGGTGGTGCTCTTCTTCGGGCCGGTGCCCGGCTGGGCGGTCGCCGTCCCTGCCTTCGGTTGGGTGCTGCAGCTACTCGTGATCGCCACCGGTGGGCTGGTGGTGCTGCGGCTGATCGGCCTGCAGTCGACTCCCAGCTCGATGGCGGTGGGGCTGGCGCTGGCCATCGGCTCGTTCGAGCTCGTCCTCGACGCCGTGCCCGGCATCGTGCTGCGGCTGCACCGCACCCTCTCGACCACCTACTTCGACCACCGGCTCGTGCACGTCTGGGCGCAGAGCCCCGTGCACGATCAGCAGCTGGCCGGCTCGATCCTGTGGTCGGTCTCTGAGCTGGTCGACCTGCCGTTCCTGCTACTGGTGTTCCGGCAGTGGATCCGGGCCGACGCACGGGACGCCGCCGCCGTCGATGCCGTGCTCGAGGCCGAGCGGATCGTCCGCCGCCCACCGGAGCAGCCCAGCGACCAGCCCGAGCGGGACGTGCCCTGGTGGCTGGACGACCCCGCCATGAAGAACCGGCTCAAGCGCCAGGGCTGAAGGCGTAGTCGCCGGCGGCGTCTCGGGTGAGCGGGTGCACCGCCACCACCGCCGCGGGTGGCACCGGTCCGTAGACGTGCGGGAACGCCTCCCCCGAGGCGGGGCTCTCCTCGATCCGCAGCTCGGCCGGGATGGCCGTGGGATCGACCTCGAGCACCTGCAGCCCGTCCAGCTGGCGGTAGTAGCGGTTGGCCGTGGCCGCCACCTGCTCGGCGTAGGAGAAGTGGATGAAGCCCTCGGTGGCCAGCGAGTCGGCCTCGTAGGAGCCGGCCGCCACCGCGGCGTCCCAGTCTGCGGCGCTGACGATGTGGAAGATGTTCACCGGGCCAACCCTAGCCAGCCGGGCTTGCCCGATCGTGCAACTCTCGCCGCCGCCAGGGCGGTAGGAGTTGCACGATCGCCGGGCGCGGTCAGTCGAACTGGGGAGCCTCGGTGCGCGTGCGCTTCAGCTCAAAGAAGTACGGGTTCGAGGCCAGCATGACGGCGCCGTCGAACATCTTCACGGCCTCCTCGCCGCGCGGGATGCGGGTGATGACGGGGCCGAAGAACGCGACGCCGTCGATGTGCAGCGTCGGGGTCCCGACCTCGGTGCCGACCGGGTCCATGCCCTCGTGGTGGGACTTGCGCAGCGCCTCGTCGTAGTCCGTCGATTCGGCCGCGTCGGCCAGCGACTCGTCGAGGCCGGCCTCCCGCAGCGCCTCCACGTAGAGCTCACGGTCGAAGTCGCGCTTCTCGTTGTGCCGCTTGGTGCCGAGGGCGGTGTAGAGATCGCGGAGGGCAGCGGTGCCGTACTTCTGCTGAGCGGCGATGCAGATGCGCACCGGCCCCCAGCCGCGGCCGAGCAGCTCGCGATAGTTGTCGGGAAGGTCGTCACGGTTCTCGTTGAGCACCGACAGCGACATGACCTTGAAGGAGAGGTCGATGTCGCGCTCCTTCTCCACCTCGAGGATCCAGCGCGAGCTGACCCAGGCGAAGGGGCAGAGCGGGTCGAAGTAGAAGTCGACGACGGGCTTCGTGGCAGAAGAACTAGTCATGTCAACAACCGTACGCCCGAGATCACGACGACGGCACGGCTATCCGACGACGCCGAGTGGCTTATTCGGACGCGAGTGGCGGCGTGTCGCCCAGCCATTCGGCGCCGGACTAGCCACTCGGCGAGAGCTGGAAGGGGGCCTAGGCCGCCTTGAGGGCCGCGAGCGCGGTGTCGGCGTGGGTGTCCATGTTGACCTCGCTGTGGATCGCCGCGACCACCACGCTGTCGGTGCCGATGGCGAACGTCCAGCGCTTCACCGGCGCACCGAGACGGGCGCCCAGCTTGCCGCGCTTCACGCCGAAGATCTCGGCGACGGTGCCCTCGGTGTCGGCCAGCAGCGGGTAGTCGAAGCCGTGCTTGTCCGAGAACTGCTTCTGCTTGGCGACGTCGTCAAAGCTGATGCCGACCCGCTGCACGCCGGCAGCGGTGAACTCCGAAGCCAGGTCCCGGAAGTGACATGCCTCCTTCGTACAGCCGGAGGTCATGGCGGCCGGGTAGAAGAAGAGCACCACCGGCCCGTTGGCGAGCATGGTCGAGAGCCGTCGCGGGACGCCGTCCTGATCGGAGAGCTCGAAGTCGGGGACGGTGTCACCAGTGTTCATATCCCCACCGTAACTGCCGAACGACCCTACGGGCAGACGTGAAAGACTTCTTGCACACTATGGCGTTTGGTGAATCCGGGACGCCGCCGGGGCACGAAGCGTTAGACCACCGACAACGCGTCCTTCGACAGGAGATCCGAGACCTGTGTCCTCCCATGCCGTTCCCAACCTGACCCGTGACGACGCCCAGGCCCGTGCCGCGCTGCTGCACGTCGAGTCCTACGACGTCACGCTCGACCTCACCGATGGCGGCGGCAAGCCCGGCGAGCGCACGTTCCGCTCCACCACCACCGTGACGTTCACTGCCGCCCAGCCCGGAGCGAGCACCTTCATCGACGTCATCGCCGACGCCTTCCACGGCGTCACCCTCAACGGCAGCGACGTCGACACGAGCGGGTACACCCGCGAGGGCGGCCTCGCCCTTACCGACCTGGCTGCCGAGAACGTCCTCGTGGTCGACGCCGACCTGCTCTACACGAACACCGGCGAGGGGCTGCACCGGTTCGTGGACCCGCTCGACGGCGAGGTCTACCTCTACTCCCAGTTCGAGACGGCCGACGCCAAGCGCATGTTCGCCTGCTTCGACCAGCCCGACCTGAAGGCGACCTTCACCCTGCGCGCCACGGTTCCCGACCACTGGGAGGTCTGCTCCAACGGCCGCGAGACATCCACCGAGAACCTCGCCGTCGGCAAGACGATCAGCTTCGCCACCACCGCACGGATGAGCCCGTACATCACGGCGCTCATCGCTGGCCCGTACTTCGTCACACGTACCACGCATGACGGCATCGACCTCGGCCTCTGGTGCCGCAAGACGCTGGCCAAGCATCTCGATGCCGACGAGCTCTTCAAGATCACCACGCAGGGTTTCGACTGGTACCACGCCAACTTCGGCATCCGGTACGCCTTCGACAAGTACGACCAGCTCTTCGTGCCGGAGTTCAACGCCGGCGCGATGGAGAACGCCGGTGCGGTGACGTTCCGCGAGGACTACGTGTTCCGCTCCAAGGTCACCGACGCGCGCTACGAGCGCCGCGCGGAGACGATCCTGCACGAGATGGCCCACATGTGGTTCGGCGACCTGGTGACGATGCAGTGGTGGGACGACCTGTGGCTGAACGAGTCCTTCGCCACCTACGCCTCGGTGCTGTGCCAGACCAACGCCACCCGCTGGACCGAGGCGTGGACCACCTTCGCCAACGCCGAGAAGACCTGGGCCTACCGCCAGGACCAGCTGCCCTCCACGCACCCGATCGCCACGGACGCCCCGGACGTGCAGACCGCCGAGGTGAACTTCGACGGCATCACCTACGCCAAGGGTGCCTCGGTGCTCAAGCAGCTCGGTGCCTACGTCGGCGTCGAGTCGTTCCTGGCCGGCCTGCGCGAGTACTTCCAGGCGCACGCCTACGGCAACACCACGCTGGCCGACCTGCTCGTGAAACTTGAGGCGGCGTCCGGGCGGGACCTTGGCGAGTGGTCGAAGCTCTGGCTCGGCACCACCGGGATCAACACGCTGCGCCCGGAGTACACGCTGGCCGAGGACGGCAGCTACGCCTCCTTCGAGATCGTGCAGTCCGCGCCGAACGAGGTGGCCATCAGCAACACGCTGCGCCCGCACCGCCTCGCGGTCGGCCTCTACGAAGACGTCGACGGCCGGCTCGAGCGCGTCCAGCGCGTCGAGCTCGACGTCACCGGCGCGCGCACTGCCGTCGCCGAGCTGGTAGGGGTGAAGCGCCCGGCGCTGCTCCTGCTCAACGACGACGACCTCACCTACTGCAAGCTCCGCCTCGACGAGCACAGCCTGGACGTGCTCAAGAGCGGCGGCTTCGCCAAGCTCACCGACTCGCTGCCGCGTGCCCTGCTCTGGAGCGCGGCCTGGGACATGACGCGGGACGGCGAGCTGGCTACCCGCGACTACCTGGCCATGGTGCTCGCGGGCATCGACTCCGAGACCGACATCGGGGTGATGCAGTCCCTGACGCGTCAGGTGATGCGGGCGCTGGAGGTCTACGCCGACCAGGACTGGGCTCCACAGGGCTATGCCGCACTCGCCGGCAAGGCGCGGTCTGCCCTCGCGGCCGCCGAGGCGGGCTCGGATCACCAGCTCGCGTGGATCCACGCGCTGCTCGGTTCGGCCCGCGGCTCCGACGACCTGGCCTTCATCGCCGGGCTGCTCGACGGCTCGGCGACCGTGGCGGGGCTGGCCATCGACGACGACCTGCGCTGGTCGATCGTCCTCACCCTCTCGGCGGCCGGGATCCTCGACGAGGACGGCATCGCAGCCGAGCTGGAGCGTGACCCCTCCGCAGCGGGGCAGCGGCACGCCCTCACCGCACGGGCGCTGCAGCCCACGGCGGAGGCGAAGGAGGCCGCGTGGCGCTCGGCGCTGGAGGACGACACGCTTCCGAACGCCATGCAGGAGGCGGTGATCGGCGGCTTCGCGCACGGCTCCCAGGGGGCTCTTGTGGCCCCGTACGCCGCCCGGTACTTCGACGAGGTGGCCGACGTCTGGGAGCGGCGCACCAGCGAGCTGGCCCAGAACGTGGTGGTGGGGCTCTTCCCATCGTGGTCGTCGACGATCACGCCCGAGACGGTGGCGCTGGCCGATGCCTTCCTGGCCCGTGACGGCCTCCCCACGGCGCTGAGTCGCCTGGTGAGTGAGGGGCGGGCTGACGTCGTCCGCGCGCTCAAGGCACGCGAGACCGACACCGCAGCCGGCTGATCTGCCGATTGTGCAACTCTCGCCGTTCTGACAGCGGCGAGAGTTGCCCAATCCGAGGATGACGTTTACGCGTACCTCACATCGGGCAGGATCGTTAGATCGGTGTAAGCCCGATCACATGCCGGAGTCGTCATGCAGCTGCCCACCCGTCTCGCCAGTGCCCTTCCGTCTGCCGCCATGCACCGCGGTGCCGTGGTCTCGATCGCGGCCGGCATCGTGCTCTTCGTCTTCGCGAGCCTGACGAGCGCCACGGCGACACCCTCGGAGCAGTCGAAGGGCCGGCCGGTACCCGTCACGACGCCGGCCGAGGCGCTGCCCTCCTTCGTGTACAGCCCGGCGCCGACGACCCCCGCCGCCGTGCCGGTGAAGAAGCTGACGGCCAGGCCGGTGACCGTTGCCAAGCAGGCGCCGGCAAATAGCGCGGTGATCAGCGGACTGGCGTCGAACGGCATCCCCACCGTCGCCCTCAACGCGTACCGGGTCGCGGCGGCACGGCTGGCCAACGTCGACCCGTCGTGCGGCATCGACTGGGCGCTGCTCGCCGGGATCGGCCGCGAGGAGTCCGACCACGGACGCTTCGGCGGGGCCGTCCTGCACGCCGACGGCACCTCCAGCCCGCGGATCATCGGCCCGGCGCTGGACGGCAAGGTCTGGGACTACATCGCTGCCCCGGCCAACGGCAAGGCCCTGGACGGGGACGCCGTCTACTCCCACGCGCTCGGCCCGATGCAGTTCATCCCGTCGACCTGGGCGGAGTACGGCGTGGACGGCAACGGCGACGGCAAGGCCGACATCTTCAACATCAACGACGCGGCGCTGACCGCGGCGCGCTACCTGTGCGCGGCCGGCGGGAACCTGCACACCCACGCCGGGCAGGTGCGCGCCGTGCTGGCCTACAACCACAACAACCAGTACCTGGCGCAGGTCCTCGCGCTGGCCGCCGCCTACCGCAGTGGCGTCCGGGTTACCGGAATCCCAGTCGGCGTCACCTCGGGTGCCCTGCCGCCGGTGCATAACACCGGCAGCGCCCCGCCGGCAAACCCCGGTGGCCCCACCGCCGTCGATCAGGGCACGACGACGGGCACCGCGAAGTCGGGCACTGCGAAGTCGGGAAGCACGAAGACGGGCGGCACGAAGTCGGGCGGCACGAAGACGGCGACACCGAAGGGCGGCACGAGCACGTCGGGGAGTTCGGCTGGCGCGACCGCGTCGAGCAGCCCGAAGTCCGGCGGGTCGACCAGCGCGAAGTCGTCGCCGAGTTCCAGCCCGTCGAAGGGGTCGGGCGGATCGAGCAGCAAGCCGACCCCGACACCGTCGCCGACCTGCAAGGTGGCCCTCGGCAAGATCTGCCTGGTCAAGTAGCTGTCAGGCGCCGAAGGTTGCCTGGGTGGCGCCGCTGAGCACCCAGCCGTAGACGAACATCCCGGCGAGCGTCACTCCGGCCACGGGCATCAGCAGCGTCCAACGCTGCGGCAGCCGGGCTGCGACCACCGCGACGAGCACGAGCCCGATCACGAAGAAGAGGACGGCCGCGCTGCGGTAGTGCAGCCGCATCGCGTAGGTGCCCATCGCCTCGGCCAGGAAGGTGGCCGGCAGCGCCGCCGCCCCGATCGGTCGCAGCGCCGGGCCGGCATGCTGCCAGGCCCAGCCCGCCCAGCCGAAGAGCGGCCCACCGATGACGGCGCAGGCGCCCCAGAAGACGATCTCGGTCTCGGTGATGGGGTAGCCGCGCAGCGGGGTGACCACGTAGTAGCCGGCCACCTCACATCCGCACGCGAGCAGGCCGGCCCAGACCGCCACGCTGCTGCGGGCGAAGAGGGCGCCGGCGACGAACGCGCCGAGCAGCCAGGGGCTCGCGGCGTTGGCCAGGGCCTGCCAGTGCACGCCGAGGTGCTCTTGGCCGTAGGAGGTGGCCGTGCCGATGAAGAGGCCGACGAGGCACGCGAAGGTCAGACGTCCGTACATGCCTGCCAGTGAACGCGACGAACTATAAGGGCAGCGTTCGGACCACGTCGATCACGTTCTGTGCCAGGCGGGCCGATTCCAGCCCGCGGAACGGTCAGCGGAGGACGGCGCCCGATCGTCGAGGCTCAGGCGTGGCCCGCGGAGTCGGCGAGCATGCGCAGGCCGATCGTGATGCCGCCGGTGAGGTCGCCGTTGGCGAAGGCCGCCCGCATGGCCAGTGCGGCCAGGGCGCAGGCCCGGTTCGGCAGGCGCTTGGCCGACTCGTCACCGGTGACGATGTGCAGGCAGCGCTGCCCCGGCGACACGGCGAGGAGCACCGAGATCGGATTGAGCTGCTCGAAGAGAGCCTCGGCGTGAGCTCGCGTCGGTGCGGCCAGCTCGCCGACGTAGACGGAGAACTCGAGCCCGGACTCCTTGCTCGACAAGGTGAGCGCCTCGTCGAGACGGCTCAGCTGGCGAGTGGTGAAGGCGCCGTCGCCGGAGCCGACCTGGCCCACCGGGCCGTGCTGAACCTGCGTGCTGGAGGAGACGACGTCACCACTCACCGCTGGCACCCCCCACCGCAGTGACCGACGCTGCCGGGGCGGCGTGGGTGTCGAGGGCGTCCGGGTGCGCGACGTACCAGGCCGGCGGATAGGTCCAGGCCTTGCCCGGCCGGTAGCGGTTGGGCTGGTGCAGCAGCGTCTTGCCGTAAACCCCGAAGACAAGGACGGCCACGATACCCGCCGGAATGCCTACGAAGACGAGCACCGTCTCCACGATCGTCATGGACGTACGGTAGCGAACCGAGCCTGAGACGACGGCGACGGGGGCCTGTGATGTCGGCCGGGCCACCACTCAGACGGCTGGGCTACGACTCAGACGGCTGGGCTACGACTCAGACGGCTGAGTCACGACTCAGACGGCCGGGGCGATCTCGGCGGCGGGCCAGTCGGTGACGAGGTAGCGCTGCCAGCTGGGTTCACGCTTGGCCCATCCCATGACAACAGCCACCGTGGCCGGTGGCTGCTGTGGGGGCGACGCGAGGTGCCAGCCCAGCTCTGCGAGCAGGCGGTCACCCTTGCGATGATTGCAGCGGGCGCAGGCGGCGACGACGTTCGTCCAGACGTGCTGCCCGCCCCGCGAGCGTGGTCGGACGTGGTCGATCGTGTCGGCACGGACGCCGCAGTAGACACAGGTGTGCTCGTCGCGTTCGAGGACGGCGCGACGGGTCATCGGGACCTCGCGCCGGTAGGGCACGCGCACGTAGCGCGACAGCCGCACCACGGTGGGGGCGGAGATGCTCGTGCGCTCGGAGCGGACCAGCGCCTCGCCGGTCTCGACGACGATCGCCTTCTCGGCCAGGACGAGGACCACGGCGCGCTTCAGCGGTACGACGCACAGGGGTTCGTACGTCGCATTGAGGACCAGCGCCGCCCCAGTTATCACGGCCATGAGCGCTCATCACCTCCGACCTGTACCAGTGAACCTGACAACACCCGGCAATGCACCCCCATTCGTGCTGTGACGTCGCCTGGCAGGGTAGGTGCGATGACCACGACATCCCTCTTCCACGCAACCGACAGCGCCCTCAAGCTGCCGCAGTACGTGCACGAGCACAGCCGGTGGCTCATCGAGATACCGGTGCGGATCCTCGTCATCATCCTCGTGGCGCTGCTGGTCCGGGCTCTGCTGCACCGCTCCATCGACCGGCTCGTGCGACCCGTCCACGTCGGCGAGGTCCCCGGCATCCTGCGGCCGTTCAAGGAGCGGGTCTCCAACAGCGCCCTCTTCGAGTCCACCGGCCTGATGTCGGCACGCCGCGCTCAGCGGGCCGCCACGCTCGGCTCGGTACTGAAATCGGCCGTCTCGTTCGTCGTCCTGATGACCGCCCTGCTGCTCATCCTGGGCGAGCTGGAGGTCAGCCTGGCGCCCTTCCTGGCCGGCACCTCGATCGTCGGGGTGGCCCTGGGCTTCGGTGCGCAGAACGTCGTCAAGGACTTCATCTCCGGCATCTTCATGATGCTGGAGGACCAGTACGGCGTGGGCGACGTGATCGACTTCGAGAAGGCCTCGGGCACCGTCGAGGCGGTGGGGCTGCGCACCACACGGCTACGCGATGTGAATGGCACCGTCTGGTACGTCCGCAATGGCGAGGTGGTCCGCGTCGGCAACAAGAGCCAAGGCTTCGCCCAGGTGGTGCTCGACGTGCCGATCGCCGCCGGCTCCGACGTCGAAGCGGCATCGGCGGCGATGCTGGCCGTGGCCGAGGAGATGCGCGCCGAGGACGAGTGGGCCTCGGTCTTCCTCGGCGATCCCGAGGTGCAGGGCGTCGAGGAGCTGACCCGCGAGGAGACGGTGATCCGGCTCGTCGCGCGGGTGCGCCCGCTGGAGCAGTGGCGCACCGCCCGCGAGCTGCGCCGGCGGATCCGGGACCGCCTGAACGTGGAGGCCGCGGAGTAATGCCAGCGCGGGTCAGGCCAGCGCCTGGACAGCCTCGCCGATGGCCCGGTGCAGCGTCGGGTAGGCGTAGTGCATCGTTGCCAGCGTCTTGGTGGGCACGCCCGCGTGCACGGCAAGGGTGAGCGCGGCGAGAATCTCCCCGCCGGACGGCCCGACCACGGTGGCACCGACGAGCACACCGCGATCGGCATCCTCGACCAGTTTCACGAAGCCGTCGTTGCCCGGCCCGTGGATCCAGCCGCGCGTGTTGTTGCTCAGCTGCTGGGTTCCGATCCGCAGCGTCAGACCCGCGTCCCGGGCCTGCTTCTCCGACATCCCGACCCGGCCGACCTCGGGGTCGGTGAAGGTCACCCAGGCCAGCCCGTGATACCCGCCGAACGTCTCCTCCTTGCCGAGGAGATGCTGGGCCAGGACCCGCGCCTGCCAGATCGACAGGTGCGTGAAGGCGCCGTGCCCGGCAATGTCGCCGATGGCGTAGACGCCCGGCACGGGCTCGCCACCGGCCAGCGCCCGCATGTGGTCGTCGATCGTCACCGAGCGGGCGGACGGGTCGAGCCCCACCGTCTCCAGGCCGATCTCGCGCAGGTTCGGCACCCGGCCGGCAGCGACGAGCAGCGTGGCGCCGGTGAGTTCGGTGCCGTCAGCGAGCCGGACCTGCACGCCGTCGCCGCCTGCGTGAACCGCGGCCGGCGCGGAGCCGGTGCGCACCGTGATGCCCTCGCGCTCGAAGACGGCCTGCACGACCTCCGAGGACTCCGGCTCCTCCGGCGCGAGCAGGCGCGGTCCGGGCTCCACGACGGTAACGGTGCTGCCGAAGCGGGCGAAGGCCTGCGCCATCTCGCAGCCGATCGCGCCGCCACCGAGCACGATCAGCGAGTCGGGGGCGGTGGTGGCCTTCACGGCCTCCCGGTTGGTCCAGACCAGCTCGCTCGTCTCGCGAAGCTCGGCCAGGCCGTCGATCGGGGGCAGTGCGGGGGCGGTCCCGGTGGCGACCACGACGTGCTTCGCGCGATGGGTGACCTCGCCTGCCTGGACGAGCAGGCGCCCGTCGTCGTCGCGGCCTGCGAGCCGCCCAGCGGCCCGCAGGAACGTCCCGCCCTTGCCCTCCAAGCGCTCGACGGCCACCGCGTCGTCCCAGTTGTCGGTGGCCTCGTCGCGGATCCGGGCGTGCACCGGCGCGAAGTCCGGGGTCACGGTGGCCTGGCCGGCCATCCCGTTCACCCGACGGGCTTCGGAGAGCAGCTCGGCGCCACGCACCATCATCTTCGACGGGATGCAGCCGTAATACGGGCATTCGCCGCCGGCCAGGTGCGGCTCGACGCCGAGCACCGACCAGCCAGCCTCGGCCATGGCGCCGGCGATGTCCTCGCCACCTGGTCCCAGCCCGAGCACGATCACGTCGAAGTCAGCCATCCCCGAACCGTACTGGGCGGACGGGGCAGCCCGTCAGTGCAGAATGGTGACGTGTCCGATCGCGCCCGACCCCAAACGTTCTTCGAGGCAGTCGGTGGCGAAGAGACCTTCACGCTGCTGGTGCAGCGCTTCTACGAGGGCGTGGCGGCCGATCCCGTACTGCGCGCCGTCTACCCCGAGGACGACCTCGGGCCGGCCGAGGTTCGGCTGCGGCTGTTCCTGATCCAGTACTGGGGCGGCCCGTCGACCTACAACGACGTGCGCGGTCATCCGCGCCTGCGGATGCGGCACGCGCCCTTCGCGATCGGCACCGCGGCCCGGGACGCCTGGCTCGGGCACATGCGCACAGCGCTCGACAGCCTCGACCTGCCGCCCGCCTACCGCCAGACGATCTGGGACTACTTCGCCCAGGCTGCGGACTCGCTGCGCAACGTCCCGGGCTGACATCGGCACTGGCCCTGGCCGGTCCGCTCGGGCAGACTGGGCATCATGACCGAAAACGCTTCCAGCGCTCCGTGGTGGGCCTCCGCAGTCTTCTATCAGGTCTACCCGCGCTCCTTCGCCGACGGCAACGGCGACGGTACGGGCGACCTCATCGGGCTGCGCAGTCACCTCGGTCACCTCGTGGAGCTGGGCGTCGACGCGCTCTGGCTCTCACCGTTCTACCGCTCCCCCATGGCCGACGGCGGCTACGACGTCGCTGATCCCTGCGACGTCGACCCGCTCTTCGGCACCCTGGCCGACTTCGACGACCTGCTGGCCGAGGCGCATGCACTGGGCATCCGGGTCACCGTGGACATCGTCCCGAACCACTTCTCCGACCAGCACCCGTGGTTTCAACAGGCGCTTGCCGCAGCGCCCGGCTCACCGGAGCGGGCGCGGTTCATCTTCCGCTCGGGGCAGGGTGACCAGCCACCGAACAACTGGCCGTCGGTGTTCGGCGGCCCCGCCTGGACGCGGGTGGCCGACGCCCCCGACGGCAGCAGCCAGTGGTTCCTGCACCTCTTCGCCCCCGAACAGCCCGACCTGGACTGGACCAACCCGGAGGTGCCGGCCGAGTACGAGCGCGTACTGCGCTTCTGGCTGGACCGTGGCGTCGACGGTTTCCGGATCGATGTCGCGCACGGCATGGCCAAGCCTGCCGGCCTGCCGGACATGGACCCTGCCCTCGTCGCGGCCCTGGCCGACGGCGTGCACATGCCCTCAGCCGTCGACCCACGCTGGGACGACGACAGCGTGCACGAGATCCACCGGGGATTCCGACGGGTCCTCGACAGCTACCCGGGCGCACGGATGGCGGTCGGCGAGGCCTGGGTCCCGGACGATGCTCGGCTCGCCGCCTACGTCCGGCCGGACGAACTCAACCTCACCTTCAACTTCGAGCTCGTCGAGGCCGCGTGGGGCGCTCGGCCCTTCGGCGCCGCGATAGAGGCGTCGCTGGCCGCGATGTCCGAGGTGGGCGCGCCGTGCAGCTGGGTGCTCGGCAACCACGACGTGGACCGCCCGGTAACGCGCTACGGCGACGGAGCGGACGGGGTGCGGCGCGCCCGCGCCGCTGCGCTGGTGCAGCTCTCGCTGCCGGGTGCCGTCTACATCTACAACGGCGACGAGCTGGGGCTGCCGAACGTCGAGCTGCCCGACTCTGCGCTGCAGGACCCGACCTGGGAGCGCAGCGGCCACACGATGCGCGGGCGAGACGGCGAGCGCGTGCCGGTGCCGTGGTCGGGCACGACGCCGCCGTACGGCTTCTCCACCACCGCGTCGACCTGGTTGCCGATGCCCGACGACTGGGCCGAGTTCACGGTGGCAGCCGAGGCCGCGCAGCCGGACTCGACGCTCGCGCTGTTCCGTGCGGCGACCCGGCTGCGGCGCGAGCTGGACGGCACCGACTTCGCCTGGCTGGACGCGCCCGAGGACGCGCTGAGCTATCGCCGCGGAGGGGTCACCGTCGTGGTGAACTTCGGCTCCGCCCCGGTGGCGCTGCCCGAAGGCGAGGTGCTGCTGGCCTCAGGTGCCCTGCTCGAGGGCGCGGTACCGGCCGACACCGCCGCCTGGGTGCGGACCTCCGGCTGACGCCGAACGACCTGGCGCGTCCTCAGCGAAGGATGCCGAGACCGAGCGGGGCGGTCTCGGCGAAGACGGAGCCGTAGCTGCCGGCAACTCGCACCCAGCGCCCCGCGACGTCGACCGCCGCGTGCGAGCCTCGAGCCAGGAAGCCCAGCCGGGTGAGGGCGCTGACGGTACGCAGCGTGACCGCGGCCTGCAGCGCGGTGGCACCGGAGACGGTGAGGACGACGGAGTCGAGCAGCGCATCGGCAACCTCGGCGCGCGGCTGGGCGCCGGGCACACCCTCACGCTCGGCTGCCTCCTTGAGCGCAAGCGCCCCGCTGCGGACCAGGCCACGGACCACCTCGTCAGGCACCTGCTCGAGGCGCTGCCAGCCCCGCTCAGGCGGCAGGCCCCAGTGCCAGTCGGCATCGCGGGGCTGCGGCTGCTGGCCACCGTCGAGCCAGGCGAGCAGCTCGTCGCCACGGACGGTGACGTCGGTGTGCGCGGAGCTCGGAACGGTGATCGCCCTGGCTGCGAGGACCGCGAAGGGGGTACGGACGAGGGCGGTGAGCCGATGATCGCGGTGCCGCAGCCGCACGAGAGTGGCCGGGTCGAGGCCGACCATGCGCTGGGCGAGTGGTGCGACCTCGCGGTATATCCCCGGATCGAGCAGGCTCATGCGCCGTCGGCGATGTTGGCCGCGGCAGGGCCGGCGGGCTCGTCGGAGTAGGAGACGAGGATGGCGCGCTCGGCCTCGGTGAGGCGTCGCGGCCGATCGGTGCTGAAATCGAAGGTGACGCAGCTGGTGGCGGCCCGCGCGGCGAGCGTGGTGCCGTCGAAGATCTCGTAGCGGACCGTGAATCGCGCCCCGCCGATCTTCTCGATCCAGACCTCCACCCGCAGCGGCTCGGGGTGGTAGACGATCGGGCGGACGTAGTCGATCTCGTGCCGCGAGATGACGGTGCCCTCGGAGAACCCGGTGTGGCGGTGGAAGAACATGCCGATGCGGGCCTGCTCGAGGTAGGCGAGGTACGCGCCGTTGTTCACGTGGCGGTAGGCGTCCATGTCTGCCCACCGCATGTGTACTTCGTGCACGTACCTTGCCACGCCGACCCCTCGCCGTCTGCTCCCGCTGCCGTTGCTACCCGTCGAACGGCACCGGCTCAGTCGCGGCTGAGCTTTCGGTGGGTGACGGCGTGCGGCCGCGCCGCGTCGGCACCCAGGCGCTCGATCTTGTTCTTCTCGTAGGACTCGAAGTTGCCTTCGAACCAGAACCACTTGGCGTTGTCGGTACCGTCGCCCTCCCACGCCAGGATGTGCGTGGCGGTGCGGTCGAGGAACCAGCGATCGTGGCTGGTGATCACGGCGCAGCCGGGGAACTCGAGCAGGGCGTTCTCCAGCGAGCCAAGGGTCTCGACGTCGAGGTCGTTCGTCGGCTCGTCGAGGAGCAGCAGGTTACCGCCCTCCTTGAGCGTCAGCGCCAGGTTCAGCCGGTTGCGCTCTCCACCGGAGAGGACACCGGCCGGCTTCTGCTGGTCCGGGCCCTTGAAGCCGAAGGCGCCCACGTAGGCGCGCGAAGGCATCTCGACCTGGCCGACGTTGATGTAGTCCAGCCCGTCGGAGACGACCTCGAAGACGGTCTTCTTCGGGTCGATACCGCCGCGGCCCTGGTCGACGTAGCTGAGCTTGACGGTCTCGCCGAGCCTGAGCGTGCCTGACGTCGGCTGCTCCTGCCCGACGATCATCTTGAACAGGGTCGTCTTGCCGACACCGTTCGGGCCGATGACGCCGACGATGCCACCGCGCGGCAGCGAGAAGGAGAGGTTCTCGATGAGCGGCTCGCCGTCGAAGGCCTTGGACAGGTTGGTTGCCTCGACCACGACGGCGCCCAGGCGCGGGCCCGGCGGGATCTGGATCTCCTCGAAGTCCAGCTTGCGGGTCTTCTCCGCCTCCGCGGCCATCTCCTCGTAGCGCTGGAGCCGGGCCTTGCTCTTGGACTGGCGGCCCTTGGCGTTCTGGCGCACCCAGTCGAGCTCCTCGCGCAGCCGTCGCTCGAGCTTCTGATCCTTCTTGCCGGCGACGCTGAGCCGTTCGGCCTTCTTCTCCAGGTACGTGGAGTAGTTGCCCTCGTAGGGGTAGGCGTGACCACGGTCGAGCTCAAGGATCCACTCGGCGACGTTGTCGAGGAAGTACCTGTCGTGGGTGACGGCGAGGATCGTGCCCGCGTACTTCGCCAGGTGCTGCTCGAGCCACTGCACGCTCTCGGCATCCAGGTGGTTGGTGGGCTCGTCGAGGAGGAGCAGGTCCGGCGCCTCCAGCAGGAGCTTGCAGAGCGCGACCCGGCGACGCTCCCCACCGGAGAGGTGGGTGACCGGCGAGTCACCGGGCGGGCAACGCAGCGCGTCCATGGCCTGCTCGATGCGGCTGTCGAGCTCCCAGCCCTCCGCGTGCTCGATCTTCTCCATGAGCTCGCCCTGCTCGGCCAGCAGCGAGTCGAAGTCGGCGTCCGGCTCGCCCATGGCGGCGGAGACCTCGTCGAAGCGCTGGAGGGTGGCGCGCAGATCGGCCACGGCGAGCTCGACGTTCTCGCGGACGGTCAGCGACTCGTCCAGCGGCGGCTCCTGCTGCAGCATGCCAACAGTCGCGCCAGCGGCGAGGTTGGAGTCACCGTTGGAGGCGGTGTCGAGCCCGGCCATGATCTTCAGGACGCTGGACTTACCAGCGCCGTTGGGGCCGACGACCCCGATTTTGGCTCCGGGCAGGAACGACAACGTGACGTCGTCGAGAATTACCTTGTCGCCGTGCGCCTTGCGCACCTTGTACATCGTGTAGATGAACTGAGCCACTGTCTGTCTCCGCGTCCTTGCAACTGGATGGTGCCACCTCGGTGTCCGTCCAGTGTCCCAGGCCCGGCAGACACCCTGACCCGCTCCCCTGGGCAGGGAGCGGGCCAAGGCGCAGCGCTCAGCCGGCCAAGGCCGGCTCGGCATCGGCTGAGGCGTGCAGCTCGGCGAGGTCGTCGTCGGCCAGATCGAGGTAGTGATCGCTCTCGTCGAGCGGGATGCCCTCGCTGTCGAGCTCGACGCGCGACACCACCGGCTGGCGCGAGACCTTCCGGAACTCCGCGATCCCGCGGGTGAGGTCGTGGCCCACCGCATTGGCCTCGAGCTCGTAGGCCGTCCGAGTGGCCTCCTCCACCGTGTACTCGCGCATGTAGTACCGGCCACTCACCACCACCGGCTGCCCCTTGTGCAGCGAGCCGATCACGTTCTCGGCGAGTGATCGCCAGCACGTGACGGTGACGAAGAGGGTGGCGTTGTCGATCCACTTGCCGGCCTCGCTGTCGTAGCGGCGCGAGGTCGAGGCGACCCGGAAGTTCGCCACCGAGTGCCCGTTCTTGGTGACCCGCAGCCGCGGCTCGTCGACGAGGTTGCCGACCACGGTCATCGTTGTGTCGTTCATGCTGGTGCTCCTGCCTGCTCTCCGGTCGTACCGGCTGCCCCCGATGGGCGTGCGGCAAGCTCACTCCGATTCGGGGTGGAGCGTGGCGTCGTCTGGCCGGCTGTGGATGACCGGCGACGCTGTGGACAGGGCACGGCGTCCCGTCGGCGCGTGCTGCTAGAGCGCGCCGGCCAGCCGGTTCGGATCGCAGCGGAACGTGCGACGGTAGGCCGCGGGCGAGACACCGACGATCCGGGCGAAGTGGTGCCGCAGCATCGCTCCGGTGCCGAAGCCGCAGCGGTCGGCCACGGTGTCGATCGGGTCGTCACCCTCTTCGAGCATCCGGCGGGCCAGCAGCACCCGCTGATGCGTCAGCCAGAGGTGCGGGGTGGTGCCCGTCTCGGCCCGGAACCGCCGCGCGAAGGTCCGTGGGCTCATCGATGCCCGCGTGGCCAGCGACTCGATGGTGTGCTCGTCGGAGAGTTCGGCGCCGATCTCGTCCAGGAGGCCGGCCAGGGTGTCAGCCGCATGCACCCGGATGGGGGCATCGACATACTGGGCCTGGCCGCCGTCGCGATGCGGCGGCATGACCATGCGACGAGCCACCCGCCGCGCGATCTCCTCACCATGGTCCTGCCGGATCAGGTGGAGGCAGAGGTCCAGCCCGGAGGCAGTCCCGGCCGAGGTCAGCACTGGCCCGTCACACACGAAGAGCACGTCCGGATTCACCCGTGCGAGCGGGAACTTGGCCGCGAGCTCGGCGGCGTACCGCCAGTGGGTGGTGCAGTCGCGCCCGTCGAGCAGGCCCGCCGCGCCGATGGCAAACGCACCCGAGCAGACGCTCATCACCCGCGCGCCCCGGGCCACCGTGGCCTGCAGCAGCTCGATCACCGCCATCGAGGGGCAGTCCCGCTCCAGCTGCGCGGGCACGACGACGAGGTCGGCGGACGCCGCGTCGCCGAAGCGGTACGGAGTATCGATGGAGTACCCGGCCGCGGTCTCGACCCGGCCCGCCTCCGACGCGACGATGCAGTCGTAGGCAGGCACGCCATCGTCGGTGCGGTCGATACCGAAGCCCTCCCACGCCACGCCCAACTCGAAGGGCTGAACCCCGGGGAGGGCGAGGATCGCGACGGAGCGGATCGGCATTACACCACCCTGCCAGGACTGTGGCAGAAATTCAACGGACATCGACAATAAGTCGCTCGTGGCGTGATCTCTTTGAGTGAACACTTCATGCCATGGCCGTAATCATCGTCTCTGTGCTCCTCTTGGCGCTTCTGGCCGCCGCCGGAATCGCCGTCGTCCTCGACCTCACCCCTGACACCCGCGATCACGAGTTCGGGATTGGACCCATGCTGAACCCGCGGCGTACGAGCGCATCGCGGGCGGCGGACCGGTAATCTGCTGCCGGACGATCCTGCTGCAGCTGCGCGGGCACGCCCCCGTAGCTCAGTGGATAGAGCAGCCGCCTTCTAAGCGGTTGGTCGCTGGTTCGATCCCAGCCGGGGGCACACGGCCCGTATTCATTGGCCTAGAAGCGTCCCGGTCGAGGACGTGTCGATGGCACAAGGGTCAGCAACAAGGTAACTTTAGATCCATGGATTCTCACTGGCAGCCCGTCGCACGGGACTTCGCGGCGTGGATGAAGTACCGAAACATGGCCGAATCGACCCAGCGGATCTACATCGGGGCCGTCCGGGGGTTCGCCGCGCATGTGACGCGGGACGGGGTCGCGACTGCCCCGTCGGACGTCTCCCGCCGCGACATCGAAGCCTTCGTCCGGGCACGCTTGGACCGGGTCAAGCCGGCCACGGTATCGGCCGACTTCCGCGCCCTGCAGCAGTTCTTCAAGTGGATGCTCCGCGAGGAGGAGATCGACAAGAACCCGATGGACGGCGCCCAGGCGCCGATCGTTCCCGAGCAGCCGGTTCCCGTGCTCGAGGTCGAGCAGCTGCGGGCGGTGCTGGACAACTGCAAGGGCAACGACCTCGTCTCGCGCCGCGACAACGCCATCTTCAGGCTGCTGATCGATACCGGCGGCCGTCTCAGCGAGATCAGCGACTTGCGGGTCGAGGACGTCGACTTCGACGCGGGCGTGTGCCATGTGATCGGCAAAGGGCGCCGCGGCCGGGCCCTGCCGTTTGGCCAGGCCACAGCATTGGCCCTCGGCCGCTACCTCCGCGTCCGAGCCAAGGACCGCCATGCCCACCTCGAGGGGCTGTGGCTAGGCGAGAAAGGCAAAGGCGCCCTCACCTCGAACGGGATCAGCCAGATCATCCGGCGCCGCGGTGCGGCGGCCGGCATCGAAGGCCTGCACGCCCATCAGTTCCGACACACCAACGCCCACCGATGGCTAGCCGAAGGTGGAGGCGAGACAGACCTCATGCGGCTGATGGGATGGAAGTCCCCGCAGATGCTGCGCCGCTACGGAGCCAGCAAGGCGGACGAGCGAGCGCGTGACGCGCACCGCAAACTCGCCCTTGGCGACCGGCTATGACCAGGAAACGGGTGAGGATGTCGGCCGAGGAGGCCGACGCAAGTGCCCGTCGACGGTTGGCGGCTGGAGCTCCCAAGGAATTGGCTAGGGCGGCCGCAGACCGCGTTCAGTCCACTCCCGAGTTCGATGATCTGGCGACCTCCGCGGCGGTGTCTCGCGTCCTGCGTACCGCACCGTGGCTCACGTCGCCCGAATTTGAGGCGGAGCTAACGATCGCCGTCGAGCTACGTCGGGCGTACGCCGCCCTGCCACTACGCGACCAGGGCCTGATGAGTCTCAGCGACATCATGAGCGGAGAGTTACACATAGCCGAGGTGCCGCCAGCGCCGAGCCGAGTCAATTTTCGGTGCCCCCGCGGTCACACGATCGCGCTCTTGGAGGTCGCGCTGGACCAGAGTTGGGGACCGGTTCTACGAGGCGCAAAGCTCTCGCCGCAAGAGTACTTCGGAGGGCGAGTCACCGACGACACGAAAGGGGTTGACCAACGAGTTGCAGTGCAGCGAATCAAGTACCTCCACGGCGAAGTGGGGCAGGCCCTCCGAACTTTCGACGTACCACGGATGGACGAGGTTGTGCGGGACATGCGAGAGGTCGTGGAAGGCCGCCGATACGACCCTGGCACTTGGGATCAAGCGCCGCCAGGCGACCTGGTGCGACTGCAATGCGGCGACTGTAAGTGCCGTTACTCGGGCGTTCACCGGGTTGCCACCTTGCTCGACCTCTACGCCGAGTCACGCCTCCTGACGGGAACGGTGACACTCCGCAGCTAGGCCCGGATGTGTATGTAAGCTGCACCTAAGCCATTCGAGTGGCTCTGGCTTAATCCACTCGTACGCCCTCAGCGGCGGGGTCTTCACGGGCCTCCGAGTACTTCGGAGTCCCGTCATGCCCGCAAGAACCCCTCAAGAGCGCGCTCTCAACGCGCGAATCGCGGCCCACACACGCTGGGGACGAACGGAGGACCGAGCTCAGGCCACTGCTCCGGCCCGCGTCGGTCTACGAGCAAAATTCGAGCGAGAAGTCGATCCGGACGGCACGCTTCCCCCGGACGAGGTGGCACGACGCGCCGACCATCTCCAGCAGGCCCACATGTTGCGGATGTCGCAACGTGCTGCCGAGGTCCGCCGGCAGCGCCGTGGTGGTGACTCGTCATGACGACGGAGCGTCGGTCGGCCCCTGCTGAGGATGGGTACCCCGAGCGGAGTTCCCGTGGCGCTGCGGGCAATTCGAGCGAATCCGCTACAGCATCACCCCACGCGGAATTTGAGAGAGATGGTGTAACGAATTCCGGGCGACGCCATCGCGCGCTGCGCGAAGGCCCTCGCAGGGTTCTGGAAGGAGAGGCCGGTAGCACGGACGCTTCCAGGGATGCGATGTCCGTCGTCCTGTCGATGCTCCAGAGCAGCTACGAACGGGCCGACATCGTCGAGGCCACGTTCCGGGATGAGGAGCCAGGTCTGCGACACTACCGGCGGATCGCCCGCGATAGGGGCTACAACGCTGCCCAGAAGAAGATCTCGGAGGAGATCCGACGTGCCCGCAAGTACATCGCGGAGAATCCGGCGGGGTCTGATCCGACCGAGACGCAGTTCAGGCTCGTGAAGATTGCTGATGCCATCGAGCAGCGGCCGTCGTGGTTTCCCGGTAAGGCAGGCACGACCGATCACCTCGTCCTGATGAACCTCGTCGGCATCGCCAAGCTGGCGAACAATCTGCGATTCCAGGCGTCGGTCAGGCAGCTGGCGGTCGCGACTGGCATGCGGTCCAGCACGACGGCGACCTCTCTGCGTCGTCTGACGCAGGACGGACGGTTCGTCACTCTGGTCGGTTCCGCACACGGCACGAGTCCAGCGACGTATGAACTTCGGCTACCGTCCGGACCAGCCGATGACCTCCCCGAGCTGCCCGATGACCAACCGCTCGGCCGGTCGGCTCAGACACTGATCAACATCGATGACACGTTCGCCGCCGCGAACCTCGGCTCCGGCGCAGGCCGGACCTTCGCCGTTCTCGACCCCCGCCGGCCGACTCCGCTCGCCGAGATCGCGACCATGACGTCGCGAAGTGAATCGACCGTCTCGACGCACCTGCGGCGTCTGACCGCGAACGGCCTGGTGCAGCGCACGAGCGAGGGCTACATCCGGACCGCGGCCAGCATGCCCGACCCCAAGCCAGTCCGAGCTCTCCGAAGGCAAACGTTCGCGACAGAGCGCGAGGAGTTCCATCGGTGGCACGCAACCCGAGGTGCCGCCCTGCATCGGGCTACCCGCCGAAGGCAAAGCGGCGCGGATCCGGCTGTTTCGAGACCCGTGACGACCTCTGGCTCTCCCACCATCGGCCACCTCGGCCCGACAGACCTCCGCCCTTCTAGACCGGCCTCCGAACGCAACCCGGCCCAGCCGAAGGAGTAGCGCCATGAAGCGACACTGCCGCAACACCAACCCCGACCGCCACGCAATCCCGCCACAAGCTCGGGCGCTTTCACGATGCCCGCCGACCGCGACCGTAGGCGCACTGCCCTCCCTCGCCCAACCCTTCGCTCCGAGGAGCCTCGCATGACCGAGAACAAGCCCCGAGACCTGACTGCCGCCGATCGGCGTGAGCTAAAGAGCCTGATCAAGAAGCAGTTTGAACTGCTACGCAACGACATCGCACGCCGTGAAGTCGAGATGAAGGCCGAAGTCGAACACGAGCTCCTGCAGCGATATCGACACCAGGACGCACGGATTGCCGAGACCCACAGGGAGCTGGAACGTGCGGAACAGGAGTACGAACTGGAACGAGCACGGATTCTTGACGCGCTCCGGGCCGCCGAGCCCTCGCTGAACGCTTACTACGGCCCAAACAGGCAAGTGCACATCGAGGATCGACACCGCACCCAACTACATTCGGCAGCCGTCGCGGCGATCCCTGACCGGGTCGCCGCCGCCAAGTCAGCCCTGGATCAGCAGGAACTCGATCTGATTCGCGAGCTCACCATCGGTGCGCTCGACAGCGCAGAGGCTCACGCGTTCATCGGACGGATCCCGACCGTCGGAACGCTGGTCCCCAACACGCGGATGGCAGAGATCGAGAACATGCTGCCCGAGCTGCCATCCGAGGTCCCCGGTGCCGACCCATGGGGCTCAATTCCCCCGTTCTAACGATCCAGATGACCAGTATCTGGACGGCCGTTTGGGATTTGAGCGGAGTTTCAAAAATAGGCGGAGTGCAGAATGGGCGGAGTACATATGTGCGGAGCATTAACAGCGGAGTCTGTCGTGAACCCAACCACTCCTGCGACAGGAACAGCCTGAGCTCGCTGAAACCGGTGGCTGAGCTACGCACGTCCGCCAGTCCCGACCCTCATGAGAGTGACAGCGTCAGACGCCCGACCACGAGCGTTAGCCGCACCTTGGGCGACCGGTCATGTGATCTCGCATGCCCAGGCGCTAGGGCCAGGTGTGCTTGCCTCGACGATCTGCCCGGCTGCCCGTCAAGCACGACCGGCCAGCTCAGCAAATGTTGTTCTCGGCCTGGATGCAGAGATCCTCACAGGGCCCAGGTAGGTCCTCACAGTACCCAGCCAATTAAGGCATGTGCCCCGTAGACGTCTGCCCGGCGCGGCCTATCAGTCTCGTTCTCCGATGGCGCAGGCATCGCGATACGCGCAGAATGGCCGGAGACTTCGGTTCCGCTCATATCGCCCGCTGCAAAATCTCGCGCCAGCCCAAACACCACGGCCAACCAGTGGGGTCGAGATCGAAGACGGATCGGTAGGTCAGGTTCGTGACTGCGTAGATGCCGAGCAGTTCGAGTGTTTGGCCGGTGGCCTGGCTCGATGGGAAGAATAGATACTGCAGTTCGTCGGGGTGTCGGAGTCGGTAGTCAGAGTCCAGATAGTGATCCAGCGCCGTAGCGAGAGTTCCGAATCCTTCGAGGTCTCGGGCGAGGTGGACGGCGCCGAGGTCCGCAGTGGCGGCTCGTACCGAAGGGTCGGTCGCGATCAGGCTGAGTACGACTTCAATCGGATCGGGAGGCGGCGCGTCGAGGTGGTGTGCGTGGCCGGCTACGGAGAGGATCTCTTGGGCGTAGCGGGCTCGCGTGGTCGGGTCGGTGAACAGCATCCCGGGTTGCTCGAGTATCCGTGCGCGGGCATCCCGGATGAGTGGCGCGATCTCGCTGCTCCAGATTCGGGCGGCTTCAGTGGGGTCGACGTCGTATTGGTCGAGGTCGGTCCAGGTCAGCGGGCACCCGTCGTCGGCGAGTCTGGCTGCAGAGAGGGGGTGCTGGTGGACCTGTTTTAACGGTGGGGTGTCGCTGCAGTCGCAGCCGTAGAGGCAGGCGGCTTGCTCGGCGAGTTCGGTGAAGTCACACAGGTCTCCGATGTTCCAGCGGTAGTCGCCGGCGCCGCACTCCCAGAGGTAGTCGATCTCCTCGACCGGCAGACACAGCCTGCCCCCGCCAGCCGACCCACCGTGAGGTAGGTAGATGCGGCGCGTGACGCGCCGCGACACAGGCCGCACCGCGGGTCGCACCCCGCACCGCAGTTCGGGCGTTCGGCCGGCGGCGTGCAGGACAGTCGGGCCGGGTCGGGTCTGCCGCAGCGCGGGTGCGGCGGCGAGGGCACCGGGGGTGATCGGGGCTCGGCGCAGGACCCCAGTCGGGCGCAGCACGGGCGTCGGACGCGACACGAGCGGCGACGTGCACAACGGGGCGCCCTGTGGGGACGGGGTCGCTGTTCCGGCCCGCGTCGCTGACGCTGCAAGCGTCACAGTGGGTGTCGGGGCGAGAGGTGGGGTGAAGCGGGGCGTGGATCTGGTCATGACAGTTCTCCTCGAGTGATGGGTTGCTGCCCGGCACCGTGTGCGGTGAACACGGCGGCAGAATGGACGTTGGGGTTGTCGGTGGTGTGGCCACAGTGGCCCGGTGGACGATGTAGCGGCGACGACGTCGACCGATTCAGCAGCTGGCAGTGGTCGGGAGTGGTTGGCTGCTCTGGATCCCGTCGTGGCCCGGCATCTGGACGCCGCCGGTAGGCGATCGAGTGAGGCTCTGCCGTCGCGGCCAGGGTCGGGTCCGGCGTCGGGTCCGAGGTCAGCGGTCGTGCTGCGCCAGGCCACGTCTGCTGGATCGTTGCCGGCGGGTCGACTGGGGTACCGACTGGACGCGCGCGGCTGCCGGGGCACTGCTTCCTGTCCGTCGAGGCGTGCGAGACGCTCATAGCCGACGGGCGTGTCTCACCGAGCCCGGAGCACGTGATGGGCAGTCATGGGCATCACGAACAGTTCCGACAGGGATATGACGGGATGCGGTGGCAGATGCTCCACCGCATACCCAGCTACTGCGGCGGTATCCGATGTGGTTCTGGACCCGGATCACCCGCAAGAGCCTCGTGACGGACCTGGGCTGGGCGACGCGCGGTGTCCTCGACCCGGTCCTGGTTACCCTGCGGGTCCCTCGCGAGCTCGTGCTGATGTCAGGTTTCGACGCATGGCACCACGTCCTCAACGGCCTGCCAAGCTCAGGATTCAGTTGTTCAGCGTGTGGCTCGGACCACACTCTGGAAGAGGAGCGCGTTACGCAGGCGGACAGCATCTGGTTCAAGCACGGGAGCATCCCGACCCCGCGGGACCAGGACGGCGCCGCCCTGACATGGTGGCGGTGGCCCCACGAGCCTCGCAGCGCACTGGTCGCGAGCTGGGACGCGATCTTCGACCTGCCTGCCCGCGGTGCTGTGCAGGGCTGCATGGAGCACATAGCTAGCGAGTGGGTGATCGACGCCGTCACCGTCGTAGCCCGAACCGTGCCCGAGTATCTGAGCGGTTATTTGCGGCGGTCTGAGGTGCGGTCCCTCCAGGATCTCCGGAGGGGCCGGACCAGGGCCGCCGAAGCCGCGCCTGCGATTGTTCAGTGAGTTGAGATGGCGTGCGCGGTGCAGGTGTCGGGTTCGGCGCTCGCGCCCATGTCGTCCCCGGGTACCGAATGCCAGTTCGCCGACGAGCCGGCTGGCGCGACTGTCACGATCGGCTTCACTGGGAACGTGATCCCGGCGCTGCTCTCATACAGTGTGACCTGAGCCTTCCCGGCGTATGCGGCATCGTTCTCGACCTCGAACTCGCTCCCGTCTGCGCCGAATGACTCGACCTTGCACTGAAGCGCCACGACGGTCCTCGTCTTCGGGCCTGGCGTCGCGGTTAGCGATGTCGATGCAGGAACTGATGCGGTGGAGTTCGATGGCGGAGCCGGGTTCGGCTGTGCGGATGACGACGACGGCATGGTGGGCGTCGGCGTAGGCGATTCGGCGGGCGAAACCACCCCGTGAAGTGCATTGATAGCAGCGGCTGAAGCGGTCGGGTCATTACCCCAGACAATCCAGTCTGGGCCGACAACGTCCGGTACGTCTGCCTCTAGTTCATCGAGTCGGCGCAGTGTCGGATCGGTCTCTGTGGCTTGCTTGGCCGCAGTCGTCGCGTCCATCTGCTTGTAGACGTCGCGCGCTCCGGTAGAAGTGAAGAAGACCATCGTCGAGACCTGGGGCGCCGGTCCTGGGTCAGTGGCGTCTTCGGCGTCTTGGAAGTCGATCTCGTGGACCGTCCACCGGCCCAACGCAGCAGCCGATCCAGTACAGGGGTAGCCAGTAGCGCCGGTGGATCCTTGAACGGGACCGCCAGCGAGGGGGTCAGTGCAGCCAATTGCTCGGGCCAAGCCGGCCGGTGTCGCGGGTACCGACGAACCCGTCGGATGAGAGCTTGATCTGTCCGTCTTGCTGCTCGGCGTGGAGGTGCAGCCAGAGACTCCGATCGCGGCCGCGATGAGGACTGCGACGGTGCGGGCCGGAACAATCGGGACGCGCTGTTCGACGGCGCGGTGACGGCGGTTGTGCATGGGATGTCCTGTCTGTTTGGTCGTCAGCGCTGCCCAGACCTGCCTGATGCTACTTATAGGTCTGTAGACGGAAAAGTAGCAAGTCGGCAGCGTTGGCGCCGCGATGGTTGGCGATCTTCAAGTGCTCGTTGGCGCGAATCTGCGCGCCTACAGGTCGGCTCGTGGCTTGAGCCAGGAGTCGTTCGCAGACCTCGTCGGCGTGCACCGCACCTACATGGGCGGGCTCGAACGAGGCGAACGGAATTTGTCACTGCAATCGATCGAGAAGCTGGCAGAGAAGCTGGGCATCGACCCGATGTCGTTACTTGCCAAATAGAGGCGTCGACACCCAGCTCCTCGACCACGACCTAGCCTCGCGCAGCTACCAGCAGGTTCCACGTCCTCCGGTCGAGCGCGCCGAAGTCCCCGGTCACGGTGCGGAGCATGTTGCGTTCGGGGCGAGTGGCGCCGCGCACGATCCCCTCGTGGTGTTCGTAGGTGTTGACGGCCTGCAGGACCCCGTGTGCGGTCCCGGCCCAGGGCGCAACCCGTAGGTCGTGGCTGTAGAGCTTCTGCAGGATGGAGCGCCTATTGTCGGCAGTGGTGGCCGAGCGCCCGGTGAGCCGGTTGCCGTCGGTGTCGACGGTGGGCACGTGGAGGTCGAGGAACCGGCCCCACTGTGTGCGGGTGACCTCGATGGCACAGAGGCGGGCGATCTCGGCGGCGAAGTCGTCGGCGAGGGTGTGGACCATGTTCAATGCTTCACGGGCGTCGGCCAGCTTAAGCTGGCTATACCTGCTGTGTTTGATCTTGTACTGCTGGCCCTTCTCCGACAGCGCCAGCTCTCGCGTGTTGTCACAAACGGTGTCGGTGACGGTCCGTTTGAAGGTGGTGGCGATGGAGCCGTCGAAGCTGGTGGTGGCCAGCAGGTTCGGCCGGAACGTCACTCCTTCCGGGGTGGTGATCGACTCCGGGACCGACACCTCGACCCAGGCGATCGCTCCATGGCGGAGGAGGCCGGCGGAGCTGACCGAGAGGGTGTCGTCGAGGATGTTGGCGACCGTCGTGAGCAGCCACTGGTCGTACTGATGACGTTCGTAGCCGTCGGTGAAGATCCCCATGACGTGGCCAGTGTCGCTTCGGGTGATGGCCTGCCGATCGCTGATAACACTCCACCGGACCGGGCGACCGTCGGCGCTGATGTGGGTCATGGTGGCCAGGTCGGCGGGCAGTTCGACGGCGATCGGGCGGGAGTCCGCCGTCCACGCGAACAGGCGCCGGCGGACGTCCTCGAGCGGGACCGGGCCCGCGTAGTGGTTGGGCTCGGCGGCCTGGAGGTCGGCGCGGTAGTGCCACGCAGTGCCGCGGTGGTCGGTGTTGCCGATCAGGGTGTTGGTGTTTAGGTGTGCGAGTGTCTCGCGAGACATTGCTGTTCTCCTTAATGACGAAAGCCCCCGACCGGAGGGTCGAGGGCCTGGTACTGCTGGTGGAACTTGGTGGTGCTGGACGAAGGCGCTGGTTGGTTAGTAGGGGGTGATGGCTCGGCTCAGGCTGCGATGGATCGCCAAGACACCCGCGAGCAGGGCGGCGAGCACGTCGCTGCCGGTGGCCTGGGTGACGACCGCTGCAGCGACCGAGGCGACCGCCGTGGTGTAGGCGGCGTTGTTCAGCAGCAGGTGGCGGTGGGCCGCCCAGGCGTCCCGCAACAGACGCACGAGCGCGGCGAGCAGGTGCCGGCAGGCCGCGAGAGCTGCGCGGCTACCGGCTCGGAGTTTGTGGGTGATCATGAGTTCCTCTCGCAGATGACGAAGCCCGGCACCGCGGGTGCGGTCCGGGCCGGTTGAACGGTCGTAATAGTGGTGCTGGGTTGACTGGGTCAGGTTGCCTCCGTTCTGTTGAGCTGGGTTGGCAGGATCAGTTCTCCGAGCCGTTGGGCAGACTGATGGGCGGTCACTGGTGCGACATGGGCGTAGACGTCGGCGGTGATCGTGATCGAGGAGTGCCCGAGCCGGCGACTCACCTCCAGCAGCGTCTCCCCGCTCGCCAGCCCGAGCGAGGCCGAGGTGTGGCGTAGATCGTGCAACCGAATCACCGGCAGCCCGAGTTCGGCGACGAGATGATCGAACCGCCGTGAGACTGCATACGGGTTGAGCGCCTCGCCGTCGGCGGTCGTGAACACCAGGCCGCTGTCGATCCAGCCCGGCACCGCGGCCAGCCGTGCCCGTCGCTGCCGGGACCGGTGTCCAGCCAGAGCACGGGCCAGCTGGTCCGGAACGGCGACCGTGCGCCGCCCGTTCGACGACTTCGGCGCCCCCAGATACGTCCGCGCCCCCACGGCGACGATCTGCTGCACCACCCGGATCTCGGCCCGCTCCAGATCGACATCGACCCAGCGCAACCCGATCGCCTCCCCACGGCGCACCCCCGTCATCGCCAGCAACAGGAACAGCGGGTGCAGCCAGTCATTGGCGGAGCCGCGGAGGAAGAAGGTGAGCTCATCGAGAGACCACACCTGAACCTTCGATGCCGCCGCGCGGGGCAGGTCCACGAACTCTGCCGGGTTGCGGTCCAGCAGACCACAGCGAACGGCGTGACCGAGTGCGCTCATCAGCGTGGCATGGATACGCCTCACCGTCGCCGGGTTCAACCTCCTCCCATTGACTGGTTCGGTGAGGAGGCGCTCGTACATGGCGTCCACCCTCGCCGTGTCGAGCTCCGCCAGCGGGACCTCGCCCAGGTGTGGGAGGAGGTAGCGACGCAGGTGCATCTCGTAGGACACCCGGGTTGATGGGCGAAGTGAGCGCCGGCCTTCCAGCCAGGCGATCAGGTACTCGCCTGTCGAAAAGCCTGGCTTCCGAGGGAGGGCCACGAGTTTGAGTCGGCGGGACGATGGCTGCGGATGTGGTGCGGATTTGTGCATGAGACCTCCGAACATGACGAAAGCCCGCACCGCGCCGACTCAACGAGTCAGAAGCAGTACGGGCTTGAATGACCGGCGCAGTGAGAGTTACTCGCCGGGATGAGCTCGGGCAGGGCCAACCATTGGGCACACGTCTTCCGATCTGCGCCCATAATAGCATGTGTATTCGATTCGTTACTAGTCCCATTGATCTTGATAGCAGCACGACGATTCAAACGTCGGAAGACGTTTCGGCGCTCAAGGCCGTGATCTTCCGGCACGCCGCAAGCGTGGGCCGTCCGTGTTGGTGAGAGAGTCTGAAGGTGGCTACTCAGGTACCGCGGACGGCGGAGATGCATTTGCCGTCGTGGCTGTGGGGCGGTGACGTGCCAGCCCTCTTCTCCGCAGCTCACCTCATTGTGGTCACGCCGCCATCGCAAGGTAGAGGGCTCGTGGTGGAGGCCGTAGAGCGAACTCATCCCAAGGAGAAACCGAAGCTCGTCGTCTCACGCGAGCTCGCTGGGCCAGGTATCGATCAGCCGGTGTTCGATCTCCTCACCGAACTTGATTCACCCGCTTATGAGCAAATCCAGGCCGGAGGAGACCGGCACGAGCCTGAGCTGCAACGCCATCTGGCTGGACTTCGTGAGCGGGCCGAGCACAGTCCGCCGCTCTCGGCCATATCCGCGACGTTCGCCGCACACCAGCTCGTGACGATGACTAGCTCTGCTAGCGAACTTCCGCTCGCAGCACGCACTGCTTGGAACGAGATTCGACAGATCGAACTCGCCGAGTCAACGAGTCCCGCCTATCCCGATGCGAGCGTCCACTTCGTACAACGGGCGGAGGCGATCCTCCATCGGACGAAACTGGCAGCAGTCTTGCTTCGCCTCGAACACGATGATCGCCTGCGCTCCGGAGACCTAACTGCGGTGCAAGCCGCTCTCGCCAATGGTCAGGAGGTCTTCGCGGCCGGAGGCGCGCTTGGTGAGGGGTTCGCTCTTCTTGATGCTTACCTTGCGCCGTTGCTCGGCGCGATGACGCCCTTCGTCTGGGCGTTTCCGGCTACTCGCGCATCTGGCACGGTGTTGTATGCGCTGGGCAAGCAGATCAGGGGAACCGAACCGGTCGCCGCCGAGCCGCTACATCTGCTTCCTGCACGATCCGCCGATCGGGCGAGCTCGGCTCCGACGGTCGCGGCTGGGGCGTCCGGAGCTGCGATCACCTGGTGGACGAGACGCCTGGACAAGATTATGAGCGTTATTTCTGACCCTGCCATTTACTCGGACGCCATGGGGCAGTACTCCCCAAGCAAGCATCTCCATGCACAGCTCAGCTTGGACCAGTTGTTCAGGAGAGTTGGCTCGATCCAACGAGCCCACCGTGACACGGACGCTCGACGCGTCCTCCTGTTCACCGTGCTCGACACACTGGAGCGGCTGACAAACCGCAGCCTCGTTGAGATGTGCACGCTGAGGTTCGCAGAGCGCACATTGACGAAGCTCAGGGCCTTGATGCCCGCAGACGCTGCGTCGCTCCTGCTGCCGGCGGCGGAGCGAGCAGTCGACGCGATCAAACAGCTGCAGGATGGGTTCTTCGTCGCCCGACAGGCAGGTGCCTCCGTCGTGGCGTTTCGCAACAACGTCGGCGAGGCCCGCCCACTCTCATTCGAGTCCGCAGCGGCCGAGTACGTCCGCGTACTCCGAAACGCCACCCACGGGCATGGATCGAACCGGAAAGATCACAAACCGCTCGTCGACGCGCTCCTCGCGCACCACAGCGGCCAACTCCCGCACGATCTCGGGCTGCTCGGTTGGCTCTATCTCCTTGACGTGATGGCCAGTCCCGAAAGTCTCAGACGAACTCTATGGGCGAGCGGCGCCGACTGAGCAAACCTGAACCACGAGCGTCGTCACCGCGGAGTGACGCAATAATCATTTCCAGATCGGATTTTGTATCCGATGCAGTGGCACGGATCGTTAGCAACAGACCGCACCCCCTCCGAGTGCTCGGCGTACTACATATCCGATCCCCCATTTGGGGGCAGTTGGAGCTCCTCGATCCAGTGCTCCACGAGGTCTAACCATCCCGGCGCGGGCCACCGCCCGGTGACGAGCCCCGACCCGTGGCCGCCTGTCCGAAAAACGTGCAGTTCGGCCTGCACACCGCGTGCCCGCAGGGCCGAGTACAGGCGGAGGCTGTGCGCCGGCGGAACGACCTCGTCGTCTTCGGAGTGGACGAGGAAGCTCTGCGGTGTCGTCGCGTCCACGCGCTTGTCGACGGAGAGCGCCGTGAGCAGCGCAGGCGCTGGCGCCAGGCCGAGCAGGTTGTGCAGGGACTCCTGGTGCGTGTCCGCGGTGTCGAGGGAGACGATCGGGTAGGCCACGATCAAGAAGTCCGGACGGGGCGTCTCGTCGGTGGCCAGCAGCCCCGCCAGGTGCCCGCCAGCCGAGAAGCCCCAGACGCCGACCGCGACCGGCGCAGCCGAGCGGACCTGCACCGCGCTCCGGAGCTCGGCCAGAGCGGCCCGCGCGTCCTGCAGGGCCGCCGGATGGAGGTGCGGGGCAACCCGGTAGTCGAGCGTGGCCGAGGCGATCCCGCGCTCGGCGAGCCACGCTGCGATCGCCTCCTTCTCATAGCTCGCCTCGGTGGCGGCGTAGGCGCCACCGGGAAGCACGAGCACCGCGCGGCGGAGGGCCCCGTCGGCCGGCCATCGATAGGTGATCTGGGACTGGTCCACTAGCAGATCTTGTGCTTCTGCCATCGCACGAGCGGGTCGAACTCCGACAGCTCGAGCGTGTCCTTGCGCCAGTAGTACCGGGGGTACCGCTGCGACCACCCGTCATAGATCTCTGGCCAGTCGATGAAGTTACCGTGGGTCTGCAGCGACTCGGGCGTCACCGGCTCGTGCGCAGGCTGGTAGCGGAAATCGGCCGAGAGCCGCATCGCCTCGGTGCGGTTCGGGAGGGCCTTATGCACCGTCTGGCTCTCAAAGGTGAGGACGTCCCCCGCGGCGAAGGGGCCCTCCGTCCAGACGTAGTCCAGCCCGCAGAGGTAGGCCTCCATTCCCCCAGCCCCACCGGCGGTGTGGTAGTCGAGGACACCCTCTCGCTGCGAACCCGCCAAGACCGTGAGCGGCCCGAGCTCGACCGGCGCATCACCCAGCGGAATCCATGCCGTCCAGGTCTTCGAGGTTCCTTGGATAAAGATGAAGTCCTGGTGCGCCGGCGTCGCCTTGTTTCCCGGGCTCGGCACCTGCACCCGGGCGATGTTGCGCGGATGCGGAAGGACGGGACCGCCGAACAACGTCGCGTACAGCTCGAGGAGTCTGGGGTGAATCGCGAGGCTGTGGAAGGACTCCAGGGACTGGATGCGTCGGTAGAGGTCAACAGGCACATTCAGCTCGTGGACGTTGCCGCCGTCTGCATCCATCGCCCGACGGTAGGCCGCTTGGTCGACGGTCGGCGATTCGGCAGTCCAGTCCTCGCGCAGCCATCCGTCGCGCTGGATCACGTCCAGCACGTCCGCTCTCACATCGAGCACGTCCTGACGGGGCAGCAACCCTCGCAGATAGAGCAGCCCGTCACCCTGGGCCCGCAGCCGAAGCAGCTCAGGGTCCTCCAAAAGCGGCGAGGAGTCGAGGAACAAGGCCGTCCTAGCCGGATCGAGGAGCGTCATCTGTGTACCGCCCTTCAGCAGGTTAGCGGCAGCGCGGTTGGCGTGGCGCTGCCGTGGATCGGGGTGATCGGTCCGAACTGGGGGTCCACCGTACTGTTCTCCACAAACAGGCCGAGGCTGTATGTCGAAGACGGCGCCTGGGTGATCTCCCACGCGAGCGCGCCGGCGAAACCGTACTGACCGAGCCATGACTGCACGGTGCTCCACAGCGTTGAGCGCCCCGGGAACCCGTTGTGCGCGCCGTCTGCGTTGCCGCCGTACTCGCAGACCATGACGGGCTGGGTCGTGTGATTGGTCAGCACGTAGGTGTCGGAGACGGCCGCGTCGTAATAGATGTGGTTGTCCACGAAGTCGACGCCACTCGGGACGCTCGCTCCGAATCCGTTGCTGAAGGCGTTCGCCGAGCTTGAGGCCGTCAGCGGCAGGCTCGGTGCCGCTGTGCGGACCGCACTGAGCAGCGTCGAGATGTCCGAGAGGGAAAAGGTGGGGCCGCTGGCGCCGGTGGAGCCGCCGGAGTTGTAGTGGGTGCTCGTCATTTCGTTGCAGATATCCATCGCGACGACGTTGGGGTTGCTCTCCAGGTGCGCAGCCAGCGCCGTGAGCCACGACTGAAACTCCGCCATCGTGATGTTGAGGTTCTGGGTCGTGTGCGGATCGGAGGCCGACCCCGGGAAGGACGACGATGCACACACGATGGTCCAGAGACCGGCAGCCGCCGCCGCCGCGACGAAGTCGTCGATGCGGGAAAACATGTCCGCCTGCGAGACGTACGGCACGACCGCCGGGCTGCGAGTGAAGGTGATATCCGGGCAGACCCGCCACATGCGCACGATGTTGGCACCATTGTCGCGGGCCCGGGCGAAGCCCTTCTGCCATGACGCAAGATAGGCGCTCCAGTTCGTCGACAGGTAGGCCGCGCCGAAGCCGGTCGTGTCGGCGGGGGCGATGGATTCCGCGTCCGGTGCGGTCGCGGTGTCCATACCGGAGACGACAAAGCGGGTGCCGAGGTTCGGGTCGTAGGCGGGCAGGCGCCAGTTGTTCGGGTACACGGCAAGGCCCGCACCGGCGTAGACGTCGTGGAGCGCCTGACCCGACGGGCCGAGGGAGGGGGTCTCCGCGTAGCTCTCCAGCAGCGCCTGCCGCTTCCAGACCACGAGGCCCGGCCACGAGACGTTCTGCATGCCGGAGATCACGTCGAGGCCGCTGCCCTGGTCGACCAGCGCGGTCACCGTCTGGGCCTCCTCGTCGGCGTAGAGGACGAACTCCAGGCTCTGGTGTGCGCTCAGGGACAGGAACGTCTGGGCCATCAGCGTGCTACCCGAGCTCGTCAACTTGAAGAGGTCAACCTCGATCTCGGTCGATCCGATGGTTCGCGTGCCCCACACGAGTTGGGCACCGTACTGGGAGCCATCGACGATCATCAGCGAGGCCCAGCTGGAGTCGACCGGGGTGCCGGTGTCCACCTTCACGCGCAGGGTGGCCTGCCTCGCGGGCGAGGACGAGACGAGCGTGACGAACTGTGCCTTCGCCGAGGACCCGTCGTGCACGACGCCGGCGCTGATCAGGTTCAGCCCCTTGCCGGTGAGCGCGGTCGTCAGCGCGCTCACGCCCAGGTCTCCGCTGACGGCCGTGTAGCTCGACGCCGCTCCGGGGCCTTGGCCGGTGAGCGCGGCGCGCAGCAGCACCGGCGGCGCCGGGTTGAGCCTCGTCGGAGCGGAGGCGAGGGAGAGCTCGGGCTGCTCCTCACTCGCCTTCGAGGATCGAGGTGCCTCGGTGGCCGCGATGAGGCCTGCTGCTCCGAGGCCGGCGATGCCGAGTCCTTGGAGCACCGCGCGACGGCTGGGGGTCGGTCCGGACATGTCATGTCTCCTGCCTGGGGAATCGCTCGGGCATGGGATGTCGCACACCTGCGGTGGTTCGGCTCACGCCGTAATGGCGAATCCGTCGATATCGGAGTAGAGCGTGGTGATGTCGATCTCCAGCGTGTGGGTGCCGCGGCTGAGCCCCTGCGCGTTGAACAGCGCCTGCTGGAACTGCGTCGCCGCCGCATAGGTGTTGATCACGCACGTGCCCGTGGGAGTCCCACACACGCCACCGCCCCCGTCGAGCTTCACCGTCGCCGTTCCGTGCGGGACATCGAGCGCACCGATCCACTCGATCCCCGTGCCGGTGAAGGTGATGGTTGCGCTCGATCCGACAACGTTGGAGTAGTGCGCATCGGTTGAGAGGTACCCGGTGAGCGACGTGGCATAGGACCACCCGCCGCTGTACGCGATCGCCGACGCCGTGTCGTTGAGCTCGTCGACCGGCTGTGGCGAGCTGAATACCTGGAACTCCTGGCTGGATGCCCAATGCGTGTTGTTGACGCTGCACAGGTACATCCGTACGTAGCGCCACGACCCCGAAACGGTGTCGTTGAATGCCTGCCCGGTCCCCACGATGCCCGTCGAACAATGATCGCTCAGGGTTGTCCAGGTGGAGTTGTCGTTGGACGCATCAATCCGGTACTTGAACGTGCTCCCGTCGGTGTCCTGCCAGTACTGCGTGGTCGAGGTGATGGGGGTGACCGCGCCGAGGTCGTACTCCAACCAATTGGCTCCCACCCCGCTAGCCACCCAGAAGGTCGAGAGGCTGCCGTCCCTGGCGGCATTCGCGCTGTGTGCGGGGTCGCCATTGGTCGACGACGCGCTCGCGACGACGGTCGATGCAAGTGCCAGGTTGGCGGGTGCGACTGCGATGGACTTGAACTCCACGTCGCTCTGGCTCGTCTCGAGCCCGATCGACCCGGTAATCACACCGCTAACCAGCCCGGGATCGCTGCGAACGAGAGTGCCCCCGACGTAGAGCCGCGCGTCCGGGCCGGTCGTCTCCACCTTCACCGACTCGTAGCTTCCGGTGCTCGGGAACGCCACCGACTGCGCTGAGCCGATGACGCTGCGGACGCCACCCGAATACCGGATCAGGCGTGCCGTCCCGTCATAGCCGAGGCGATATTCGAAGTAGTCGTGTGGGTCTTGATACCCAAAGATGGCTGCGAAGAAGGTGTCTTGGTAGTGCGACGGGAAGCCGTACCAGAGGTACGGAGTCGTGGTGAGCTTGGCTTGGAAGGTGTAGTCGTACTCCGACCAGCTCTGACTGCCGGCCGTGATCTGGCCGTCGAAGAGGGTGGCGTCGTTCTCGGTGTTCATATCTGCCATGTTGAATTCATGGAGTACCGACGTGCCGGCGTCGGTATCGACCTTCCAGTCCCCACGACCTTGCACGACCTCCCAGTCCGGTGGCGGGGAGACGACCGGATCGCCGGCGAACGAGTCACTCCAGGTGGTCGAGGACGAGGCGGTCACCGTCTAGGTGACCGATGCGGAGGCACTGGAGAGTTCGGGACTCGTGGCGGTGATCGTCACCGTCGCAGGAGACGGCGGCACGAGTGGAGCGGTATACATTCCCGACGAGTCGACGGTGCCGTACGTTGCGCTGCCGCCGGCGATGTTGTTCACCGACCAGTTCAGGGCGGTGCTGTGGCCCTCCGTCTGCAGCGCAGTGAGCTGGAGGTGATTGCCCGCCATGAGCTCACTCTGCGTGTTCCACGGCATCACGATCTGCATCGGGCTATAGACCGGGTTGTAAGCCGCACCGGAGGACTGCTCGATCACGATGACGTCGTGATAGTCCAGGCTCGGCAGGGTGATCGTCGCCGTACCCGACGAGTAGGACCAGTCGCTGGTGGGCAGCACGGTACGACGGCTCCCCGACAGGACATCGGGTGTGGTCACCCAGATTCGAGTCGGCGCGGCAGTTAGCGAGACCGACACCGTGTCGTTGGAGACCGGCGTCATGGTGTTCGCCGAGTAGCTGTAGTTCCCGTTCACCGCGTGGACGATCGTCCGGCCGGTCTGGCTGAACGCGCTGAGGTAGACCCCGGCAGCGGAGCTGGTCAGCGTGCTCGGGCTGATGAGGGTAAGGTTGTGGAAGAGCTGATCGTTCTCCCGGATGAACTTCGACTCGTTCAGCTCGTTGGCGAAGAGGTTGTTCTGCTGGGTGTCGAACGCGTCGGTGTAGATCGAGGTGTACCCGGGAAGGATGCCCGACGCGAGTAGCTGCGCCTCGTTTATCCGCAGGAAGGCCGGCCAGTTGGCGCTGTTCGCGGGCCACGTGGGTGAGCCGTCGCTGCTGGCAGGGGTGTCGACGAACCCGAAGGACGGCATTGTCGGTGTGCTGCCTGCGTCCCTCACGACCATGGCCCGGTAGAAGGAGATGTAGTTCGGCGCGAGCGTGCTCGATCCGCCATAGGCGCTCCAGGTGCCCGAGGGCTCCCAGTTGCGGGGGTACTGGCGAAGGGCGAAGTCGGCGTGGGTGAAGTGCGGGGTCGAGTCGTAGGCATCCGCGCCGGGAAGCGTGTCACCGTTGCCGGTGAGGTAGACCGTCTCACCGTGCGCGGCGGCGTAGCTGTGCAGGTCGGTGTAGACCGTCGCCATCTCACTGGAGTTCATCGCGTCCTGGTCGAACTCAATGATGTTGTAGCCGGCGTTCATCTGCAGCTCGGCCTTGTACTCCAGCTGCTTGATCGCACTGGTCGAGCCGTAGTTCATGTTGAACGCCTCGTCGGTGGCGAATCCGTACGGCGCGGCGCTCGACGCGAGATCGCTGTAGGTCGTCCCGCTCGCCCGGCTCTCCACCGACGTCCCGCTCGAGTAGTTCGTGGCCCCGCCGACTGCGAAGGCGTCGTGGTCCACCCCGGCACCGAGCAGCGCGCCCTGCCCCGCCAGCTGCAGCCTGTCGGGGATGTTCGTGTACGCGCGCGCCATCTCCTGGGTGGCCATGAACTCGAAGCTGGCCCGCTCCACCATGTCCGGGTGAAGGGTCTCCACCAGCTGGCGGGTCCGGGCGTTGAGCACGTCGTCGGCCATGGTGAAGACGTCAACCTGGTTCAGGTTCGCCGGCGGGTTGGCGACGGTATTGGACAGTCCTGAGACGGAGGTGCCGTTCGAGGTCTCGATGGCGAACCAGTAACGCTGCCCGGCCGTCACGGTCATCGTGTAGGTCTCCGTGGTGCCAGCCACGTGCGGTGACGGCGCTCCCGAGGCCGAGCTCGCCGACGACCAGGTGGTCGGGGTAATCAACGCCGACGCGTAGCGGATGTCGTACGAGCTCGCGGTGCCGCTATTCCCACTCGACCCCGGCGCCGTCCAAGTAAGCGTGATCGAGGTCGAGGTGGTTTGCGCGGCGCTGAGGTCGGTGATCGCAGCGGGTGGCAGAGGCGTCGCGGCCGCTCGTCGCTCGGGCAGAGCGACCGCAGCCAGGCAGGTGGCGGCCAACGCCGCAGTGCAGACCAGGGCGATCCGGGACGTCTTCATGCGGCTCCTTGACGATGTCGATCAAATCGTTTCTAGTATCGTTTCCAGAAAGTAGTGACCGAGCTCACTCCGGTCAAGACCTAATGTCGTCGAGCCAGGTAGCTGCGGTGTTCCAGTTAGCTGCGCTCGCCCAGCGGGACGCCCAGCGCAGCTACGAGGCCGCCGTCCACTCGGATCTCCTCGCCGGTGACGAACGCCGCGTCGTCGCCGGCGAGGAACGCGATCACCCGCGCCACCTCGTCTGGCGTGGCGACCCGCCCCATCGGGTGGGTGGAGCCCCACCGCCGAACCACGGCATCGACGTCCCCGCCCGGCCCGGCCACAAGCGCGGCGGACGCACGCAGCATGGCGGTGTCGACCGATCCCGGGCAGACGACGTTCACCCGCACGCCGAGCGGAGCCTCGTCGACCGCGATGGCCCGCGCCATCGCGTTCAACGCCCCCTTGCTCGCCGTGTAGGCCACCACGTTGGTCTGCGTGGCCAGCGCCTGCACCGAGGAGACGATCACCGCGGAGCCGCGGGTCGCGCGCAGGTGCGGCATAGTCTCGCGCAGGGTCAGGAAGACGCCCTTAACGTTGACCGCGAAGACGTCGTCCCACGTCGCCTCGCTCGTCTCCGCCACCGTTCCGTAGCGCTGGATGCCTGCGGCGGTGACCACGGTGTCGATTCGTCCGTACCGGGCGACGACGTCTGCGATGGCGTGCGCGACACCCCCGGCATCGGCGACGTCGACCTCGAACCAGGCCCGGCCACCGTCCTGCTCGGAGTCGGCGGGCGGCACCCGGTCGAGGAGCGCCAGCTCCATGCCCCGGCGGCCGAGCAGGTCGGCGCACGCCTGCCCGATACCGCTGGCGGCACCGGTGATCACGGCAACCGGACGGTGAGAAGTCATGACGGCTCAGGGCAGGCGCGGGGGAACATCCTCAGCATTCTCGTCTACAGGCTGTCGGCCCGGTACCGGGCGATGAAGTCCTCGTCGAGCACCCAGCCGAAGCCGGGGGCATCGGGCAGCGGCAGCGCGCCGTCGACCAGGGCCGGACGGTTGGCGAGCATCCCCCAGAAGATCGGGTCACGCGTGGGCGAGAAGGCCTCGCAGTAGGTTCCGTTCGGCACGGAGGCGAGCAGGTGGCTCGACACCTGCGACTCCTCGTGGTGGCCGAGCTGCACATCGAAGGCAAGCGCGATGGCTGCCACGCGGCGCCACTCGGTGGGTCCGCCGCCCCACGACGCGTCGTAGTTGCAGACGTCGACGGCTCCGTTGACGAGCATCTCCCGCATCCCGACCCGGGAAATCTCACTCTGCCCCGCCGCCACGTTCACGTTCGCGCGCAGCCGGAAGTCCCGCAGTGCGCGCCAGTCGCCGTGCCAGCGCGTCGGCTCCTCGAACCACCGCAGCGGGATGTCGTCGATGCCACGGACGAACTCGATCGCCTCGGTCAGCGTGTAGCCCTGGTTGGCGTCGACGACGAAGACGAACTCCTCGTCGTCGACGATCTTGCGGGCCAGCCGGAGCCGTGCCGCGTCCTCCGCGGGCGGCTTGGCGCCGATCTTGAACTTCATCCCGACCATTCCGTGCTCACCGCGGAAGAAGGCGATGTCACGCTCGAGGTCGGCCTCGCTCGTGCCGTAGTAGCCGCCGATGCCGATCATCGGCACGCGGTCGCGGAAGCCGCCCCACAGCCGCCACAGCGGCTCGCCCGCGTACTTGCCGACCGCGTCCCAAACGGCGCTGTCGACACAGGCGATCGCCTGCATGGGGATCGCCCGATCACGCAGCTGATCAAGGGTGACCGGCAGCATCGCGTGCCAGATGCGTTCGACGTGCTGCACGTCGAGCCCCACGACCAGCGGCGCGATCTCGTTGTTGATGATGTCGAGGACCTCGATCTGCTCCTCGTCGGTGTCGGCGTTGTAGGCCTCGCCCACGACCCCGTCGGAGGTGGTGATGCGCGTGATGATCGTGCAGCGGTTGCGCATCTTGTAGTAGCTGCCCTTGTACAGGTGCTCC
>JAOPUX010000119.1 GCA_025963285.1 Jatrophihabitans sp. | reverse complement strand
CGGAGGGCCGGCCGGCATGGCGGCGGCATGGCAGCTGCGCGAGAAGGACATTGTCCTTCTGGAGTCCCACGACCGGCTGGGGGGGCGGCTGAAGTCCCTCCCGCGTGGCGACTACTGGCTGAACTTCGGTGCGCACCTGTTCCCCGCCCCAGGCTCCTACGTCCGCCGGATCCTGGACGATCTCGGACTGCCGACGGTGGATGTTCCCGGGTCGAAGACCGCGCTGAGCTTTCGCGGGAAGGTGTATTCGTCGCCGCGGGCCGAGAGTTATCCGTTCACGCTTCCGCTGTCGCTGAGCGAGCGGATCCTACTGGTGAAGGCCGGCCTCACGGTGCGGCTGAAGGTGCGGTCGTGGTTCGCCGCCACCCGGGACCGGGCTGGCGAGTCCGAGGCTGATCGCCGCCTGCGGCTGGGCCGGTTCGAGAAGGACCGGACCTTCGCCCAACTCCTCGGGCGGCTTCCCGAGCCCGTCGCTGCCATTTTCCGTACTGCTGCTCGGCGTGTGCCGGGCGAGATCGGCGAGATGTCTGCCGGTGCCGGCATCTCGATCTTCGCCGGCAACTGGGCGGGGAAGGCGAGCGGCTCACCGGTCAACCTGGCGGGCGGGTCGGGACGCTATGGCGAGGCGGTTCGCCGGCGGCTGGGCGAGCGGGTGATCCTCGGCGCGACCGTGACCTCGATCGAACCGGACGGCGACCGGACACTGGTGCACTACGACACCGCCGAGGGGTCTGTGTCCATCTCCGCGGCTCAGGTCATCGTGGCCACGCCGGCCCCTGCCGCGCGTGGTCTCGTGCGGGGCCTGCCGGTCGCGGTCGACAGGGCGCTGGAGTCGGTGGCGTACGAGCCGTTCGTATCGATGGCCGTGCTCACCGACGAGTCCGGGCCGATGCCGTGGGACGACATCTACGCGATCCTTACCCCGGACATGGCGTTCAACATGCTCTTCAACCACGCCAACCCGCTGCGCGCCGGGCCCACGCGCAAGCCCGGCGGCAGCTTGATGTGTTACGCCGGAGCCGAGCTCGCGCGTGACCTGCTGGATCTGCCCGAGGACGAGATCGAGAAGCGGTTCACCGAGGACCTCTACCGGGTCTACCCGCAGCTCCGCTCGATTATCACCGAGACGATCGCGCAGAAGTGGCCGCACGGGAATTGGTATCAGACTCCCGGTGCCGACTTCGGCGCGATGCTCGCATACAACGCGAGCCCGACGACGGCGATCCACTTTGCTGGCGACTACTTCGCCCCGCTGAGTGGCTCGATCGAGGACGCCACCAAGTCCGGGGTCGAGACTGCGCATCTAGTCGCCGCCGCGCTCGACCGTAACCAGGCAGTCGCTGCCAGTGCAGCTCGAGCAGAGGACGTCAGTGATGGCAACTGAATCGAACTCCCTTCCCTACTCGGTTGGAAATCTCGCCGATGGGGCGCAGTTCGACGGGGAGTCGGACGTTGAGATCGCCGTGCTCAACCCGTCGACAGGAGAAGAGCTCGCGCGGTTCCGCGAGGCGAGCCCAGCACAGGTTGACCATGCCGTCCGGTCGGCCAAGCAGGCATCCAAGGCCTGGGCACGAACGACGCCGGCTGCGCGCTCGGACGCGCTGCGCCGAATCGCGGACCTCTTCGAGGCCAACCTGGAGGAGTTCGTCCGGTTGGAGAGCATCGACGCAGGCAAGCCCGTCGACGCCAGTCGGAGCATCGAAGTGCCGGGCATCCTCGACGGCATCAGGTTCTTCGCTGGCGCCGCGCGGTCGCTCAGCGCGCCCGCGGCGGGGGAGTACGTGGCAGGCAACACCACCCTGATCCGGCGCGAGCCGGTGGGTGTGGTTGCCGCGATCACGCCCTGGAACTTCCCGCTGATGCAGGCGGTCTGGAAGATTGTGCCGGCCCTCGCAGTCGGCAATGCCGTGGTGGTCAAGCCGGCCGAGAACGCCCCGCTGTCGACGGTGCGCTTCGTCGAACTGGCCAATCAGGTCCTGCCCGCGGGCGTGCTGAACGTCGTCCTAGGCACCGGGCCGACGGTGGGCGAGGCACTCGTCACCCACCCGGACGTCGCCCTGGTGTCCTTCACCGGCTCTACGCGGGCCGGCCGGCGGATCGCCGAACTGGCGGCCGCTGGAACCAAGCGTGTGGTGCTGGAGCTGGGAGGTAACGCCCCGGTGGTGATCTTCGACGACGCGGACCTAGACAAGGCGATGCCGACTCTGGCCACCGCGGTCCTGTTCAATGCCGGCCAGGAGTGCATGTCGGGCAACCGCATCATCGTCGCGGAATCCATCTATGACAGCTTCGTGGCCAGACTGTCGGTCGCGCTGTCGGAGTGGACGGTCGGCGACACGGCGGACGAGTCGACGCAGCTCGGCCCGCTGATCAGCGCGGCCCAGCTCGCGAGCGTGCAGAAGATCGTTGATGGGCGGCCAGCGCACGCCGAGCTGATCCTCGGGGGGGATTCCCCCGACCGGCCCGGCTTCTTCTTCAACCCGACGCTGATCGGCCGAGTCCTGCAGACCGATGACCTCGTGCAGAACGAGGT
>JAOPUX010000105.1 GCA_025963285.1 Jatrophihabitans sp. | reverse complement strand
TGGTCGCCCCGTCGGCCTCGCGCTCGAAGACATCGGCGTGCTTGAGGTCGCTGGAGGTCTGGTCGGCCACCTGCTCGACCATCTCCTCGTCGCTGATCCCCTCGCCGGCCTGGCGGGTGTCGCCGTGGTTCGACATGTGCTGCTCCTTCGGTTGGCGATGCCTGTCCTGTGCGGGTACCCGAGGCGGTCGGCGGGCTAACCCCGCCCGCACCGGCGGCTGGCAGGATCTGCTCTGTGACCTCGACCGAATGGATGACCGTCTTCGCCGACGGGACCGGCGGCGGCAACCCGTGCCCGGTGGTCTTCGACTTCGCCGGCCCGACGGAGCAGATGCAGGCGATGGCTGCCGGGTTCGGCGTGGAGACGGTCTTCGTGCTGCCTGCAACCGGCGAGGCCGACGCCGAGCTGCGCTACTTCGTGCCGCGGCACGAGATGGAGATGTGCGTCCACGCCACGATCGCCGCCGTCACCCTGCTCTTCGAGTCGGGTGCCTGCGCGGGCAGGCAGGCGCGGGTGGCCACCGCGCTGGGCGTGCTCGACGTGGACTGGGACCCCGACGCTGCACGGGCGGTGGTCGCTCAGTTCCCGGCCGTCTTCGGCGAACCGGTGGCCGGCGAGGCACGCCGGCGGGTCCTGCAGGCACTCGCCATCGGTGCCGACCGGCAGACGGGCGAGATCGTCGCGGTCTCGACCGCCCGCCCCAAGCTGATGGTGCCGCTGATCGACGAGGCAACCCTCGACGGCCTCCAGCCGGACTTCGAGCTGCTCTGGCGGCTCTGCGACGAACTCGGCGTCACCGGCCTCTACCCCTTCGCCCGACTCGACGGAGCTGCAGGCACGGCCCAGGTCGCCGCGCGGCAGTTCCCCAGCCGCACCGGCTACCCCGAGGACCCAGCCACCGGCGTCGCCGCCTGCGCCCTCGGCGCCTATCTGACTGCGGCCTCGGCGCAGGTCGGCTGGCAGAGCTGGCGCATTGCCCAGGGCCGGGCCCTCGGGCGCCCGTCACTGATCACGGCGGAGGCACGCCGGACCAGTGGCGGTGCGATCGCGCAGAGCCGGGTGGGAGGCCAGGCGCGGCGGCTAAGACCAGATGAGTCCCGGACGATCTGAGCCCCCAGCGGCTGGGCGGGCTGGTACGAATTAAGGCATGGTGCAGCCGGGACCCGACCCAGACAACTACCCGCCGATCGACCCCACCGAGCCGGTGCCCGACGATCCGGGCGAGCTGAGCCCGGATACCCCGGAGACCCTGCCCCCAGCGCCGGTCGAGCCGCTGCCCGGCCCGGACGACCCGGACAGCGTCCCCGCGTAGCGCCTACCCCCGCTCGTCGCCACTCGCGGCCCCGTCGGGCTGGTGAGGTCAGCCGCCTTCGAAACCGATGAGCCAGCGCAGGCCGTACCGGTCGACCACCTGGCCGTCCGAGTCGCCCCACGGCCGCCGCTCGAGCGGCTCCACGACCCGCCCGCCGACCGAGAGTCTGGCGAACCACTCGCGCAGCGTCGACGGCTCCGCCGTGCCGAGCAGCGAGAGCAGCATGCCCTCGCAGCGCACCGGCAACTCGTCAGCGGTGGCGTCCGCGGCGAAGAGAGCCACCGGCCCCTTCGTGAGGTAGCCGTGCGCGATTCCCTCGGCCGGCCCGTCGGTACGGCCGAACTCGGCGAGGGTGTGCAGCTGAACGTCGCAGCCGAAGACCTCGCCATAGAAGGTCAGTGCCTCCCGAGCGGTGCCGGGAAGGTGCAGGTACGGGGTGGGGGCGGTCACGTCCCGACGCTACCCAAACGTGCGCCGCTCGACCTGGCCCAGCATGCGCCGTTCCGTCCCGGGCTATGGCCCGAAGAGCGCGTTCATCAGCTTCAGCAGCGTGCGCCGCTCGGCGGCCGACAGCGGGCTGAAGACGTCGTCCTCGACGGCCGAGATCAGCTTCTCGGCATCGGTGAGCCAGGCCAGCCCCTCCGGGGTGACCCAGATCGTGTAGTGCCGCCGGTCGGCCGGATCACGTTCGCGGCCTACGAAGCCGCGCTGCTCCAGCTCGTTGATGATCGCGACCATGGTGGCCTTGTCGATGCGCAGCTTGTCGGCCACGGCGTGCTGCGCCCACGGTCCCTTGTCACGCAGCACCGACATCGTGGAGTAGTGGCGCGACTTCAGCCCCTCCGGGGCGAGTACCGCGTCGATGCTCGCCTGCACCCAGTTGCCGAGCTTGAACAGGACCATGCTCTCGTGGTGCGCCACCGCGGCGGGCATCGCCTCCGGCCGCGGCACCACAGGGAACTCCGAGGGGAACTCCGGCACCGTTCGTCTCCCGTCGTGTTGCAGCTCTCTCGACCATGCGTTAGCGTTACTAACGATTCGCAACGCGAATGATTGATGCAATCAACTCTAGCGCGACCGGCCTCGTGCCGTCACCGCTTCCCGATCCCTGGAGTGCGCATGACCACGACGTCACTGCCCACCGCTCGCGCGGGCTGGGTCCTCGGGCTCACCGCGGCGGCCCAGTTCGTGCTGCAGCTGGACTTCAGCATCGTCAACGTCGCTCTGCCCACCGTCCAGCGAGAGCTGCACTTCAGCCCCGTCGGGCTGCAGTGGGTCGTCACCGGCTACGCCCTCACCTTCGGCTCGCTGCTGCTGGTGGGGGGCCGCCTCGGCGACCTGATCGGGCACCGTCGCTCGCTGCTGATCGGGTTGGTCGCCTTCGCGATCACCTCCCTCACCGGCGGCCTCGCGGTCTCGGCGGGGATGCTCGTGGCCTCCCGGCTGGCCCAGGGTGCGAGTGCCGCGCTCATCGCGCCGGCAGCGCTGGGGCTGCTGACCCACGCCTACTCCGAGCCGGCGGCCCGGGCTCGGGCACTCGGCATCTTCCAGGGCAGCACGGCCGCTGGCGGCACAGCCGGGATCGTGCTCGGAGGCATCCTCACCGAGTACGCCGGCTGGCGCTGGGTGCTGCTCGTCAACCCGCCGGTGATCATCGCGCTGGTGGCGCTGATCGTGCGGCGGCTGCCGGACACACCCGGGCACGCCCGTGGCTCCCGGCTCGACCTGCCCGGTGCAGGGCTGGCCACCGCCGCTATCGCGGCCCTGATCTTCGGTGTCAGCGAGGGGCAGCAGCGCTCGTTCTCCAGCCCCGACTCGTGGGTGTCGCTGGCGGCGAGTGTGGCGCTGCTCGTCGGCTTCGTGGTCGTCGAGGCCCGCAGCGCCGACCCGATGCTGCCCCCGGCTCTGCTCCGCGATCGCATGCGCCGGGTAACCCTGGTGGCGGTCTTCCTGCTGGGTGCGGTCTTCGCCGGCTACGTCTACTTCGTCTCGCTCTACCTGCAGCGGGTGCTCGGCTACTCCGCTGTCTCGACGGGCGTGGCGCTGGTTCCGGCAACGCTCACGGCCCTCATCGTCGCGACGCAGGTGGCCCGGCGGCTACTGCCCCGCATGGGCGGCAAGCGGTTGCTGCTCATCGCGCTCGTCCTTGTCGGCATCGGTCAGCTCTGGCTCTCGAGAATGTCCGCCGGCGGCACCTACCCGGTGGACGTCCTGGGCGGCATCGTCTTCACCGCAGCCGGGCTCGGCCTCGCCTTTCCGACCGCGTCGTTCACCATCACCTCAGACGTCGCTCCGCAGCAGCGCGGGGTAGCCGGCGGCATGTTCGTCACCGGCCAGCAGGTCGGTGCGGCGGTGGGGCTGGCCGTGCTGGCCACCGCCGCGGCAGCGCGAACCACGCACACCGGATCGCTGGTCGACGGTTACTCGCTCTCCTACGTAATCGCGACGGGCCTGATCGTCGTGGCGCTGCTCGTGCTCGGCCTGAGCCGCCCGCGCGCGTCGCAGCCTGCCGAGTCCGCCTCCACAGCCGTCTAGGCGGTGGCGGCGAGCACCAGCGAGCAGGCGTCGTCGAGCCGGTCGCCGAGATAGGTGCCGGGCAGACCCCGCCGGCTGCGCGGCGAGCCAAAGGCGTTGCCTGCGTAATAGACCGCCACCCCCAGGTCGTCGACCGCCCGCAGCGCCTGGATCGCCCGCTGACGGCCCGAGTTGAGGTGGGAGACGAGCACCGCCGCCCGGGCCTGGCTGACCTGGATCGCGGTGACGAGAGCGGTGACCGAGGTCCGGGCGCCGAGCAGCCGGCAAGGTTGTCCGCGGTACCGCAGCAGCAGACCCAGCGCCTCCAGCCCGATCGTGTGCAGATCGGTCGGCCCGCAGGCCAGGACGACGGGCACCGAGCTGGCGGGCGCAGGCGCGTACGGCACCAGGCTCTCGAGCCACGCCCTGGCGGCCTCGGTGGTGAGGTGCTCCTGACCCACGTCGCAGCGACCGCTCTGCCACCACAGCCCGATCTGCTGCATCGCCGGCATCAGCACGTCGTCGAGACAGGCGGCCAGGCCGAGGCTCGCGTGCGCCGCGGCCAGCTCCGCGCGCACCGCCGCGGGGTCGAGACGCTCGGAGGCGGCGAGGATGCCCTCGATGTAGTCCACGGGTGCGCCCACCAGACCCAGCAGATCGCGGACCCGCTGGGCGGCGAGGCTCGCTCGCGTGCCGCGCGCGATCTCGTCGCGCATGAGCCGCAGCGCGTGCAGCTCTGCTGAGGCATAGCGGCGGTGCCGTCCGGCGACCCGAGCGACCGGCGGCATGTTGTAGCGCAGCTCCCACGACCGCAGCGTGGGCATCGGCACCCCGAGCCGACCCGACGCCTCGGCGATCGGCACCCCGCCAGAAGCGTCGTCGACTGGAGCCGACGGGATGGCCATCTGCCTGGATGTCCTTCCACAGCGTCCACGGGCAGCGCTGGGGGCCGCCTGGATTGTCCGAAGCCTGGCAGAGGTCTGCCATCTTGCATAGCGACCCTCATGACCGGGCGGGCGTCATGACCGGGCGCGGACGCCCCGCTCGCGAATCGTGGCGCAGGCCGCGACGAAGTTGGTCCCGAGGTAGGTCCCGGGGACGTCGCGACGTCCGGCGACGGAGCCGAAGGCGGCACCCGCGTAGAAGGCCTGGATGCCCAGTGCGCGCGCGGCCTCCAGCGACTGCACCGCAGCCAGCCGGTGTGGGCGCAGGTGCGACACAACCACCATCGCGTCGGCCCCGCAGGCGCGGACGGCCGTGACGACCGCCTGCGGCATGGTTCGGGCGGTGAGCAGCCGACAGGGCTGGAGCTGATGGCGTAGCAAGGCGGCGAACGCCTCCAGGGCCAGTGTGTGCCGGTCTCCTGGGCCACACAGCAACAACACCGGCGCCCGATCGATCGGCCCAGGTGCCGACGCATTGGCCACCTCGAGCCACTGCCGGGCCACCTCCGTGGCGATCCGCTCGCTGCGGGTCTCGTAGGGATCGAGGCGCCACCACGTCCCGATCTCCCGCATCGCCGGGAAGAGCACTGCGTCGACCACCTGGGCAAGCCCGAGGACCGCGGAGGCCTCGCCCAGGACCGACAGCATCCCGGCCGAGTCATGCCGCGAGGCCGAGTCGAGGAACGCAGCGAGGGAGCCCTCGGGCGTCATCACCGGGTTCCCTTCGTCGTCATCGCTGACCAGTCTGAGCACGGCCGGCCCACAGCAACAGCCATCGCAGGCAGATAACCGTCTTGCATAGTTTCGAATCGACTCATCGGCACCGATCGGGGAGACGATTCCGTCCATGAAGTCAGCCCCTGAACCACCAGCGCAGACCCGGCGCAGCGCGATCGCCGCCCGGCTACGGCGCCCGAGACACGCCGCTGGAGGGTTCTCCGTCGCCGAGACCGACCGCCGACGGGCCTGGGCCCACGAGGTAGCCGACTGTCTGGCCACCCTGAAGGCCGAGGAGCGGACCTACCTGCTCTTCAGCTACGTCGACGGGCTGCACCAGAACGCGATCGCCGCGCAGGTGGGGGTGTCCAGGCGCGCAGTGGCCCGGACGATCGCCTCGGGGATGCGCGGGCTGGCACTGGCGCTCGAGACCGGCGCCGCAGCTCCACTCCCCCTCCTCGCGCCGCCGCTCTGACGACTCCCACCCCTCGCGACCAGCTACGGGATCGTCAGGCACCTCCACCTCGGCTGATCGGCCGGCTTATCCGGCCCGGTCGGGCGGATATCCGGCCCCCTCTCGCGGGAAGAACAGAGCTAACAGCGTGAGGGGGAGGCCACCGTGGCGATCGAGTCGCTTGGCAGTGAACCGATGCTCCGGTCCGTCCCCGGGTCGCCGAGGATGGCCGAGACAGGCCGCAGACTCCGATCGTCGGCCGCACGCACCCGGCTCGAACTCGAGATCCGCATGCGACGGGCCGAGCGCGACAGCCAGCTGCCGATGATCGGCGCCGCTTGAGCGAAGGCCGCCGCAGCCTCACAGTTCTGCTCGCCCTCGCGGCCAACCTTCTGGTCGGGCTGCTCAAGCTGGCTGCGGGACTCATCACCGGCTCCGCCGCGCTGCTGTCGGAGGCAGCTCACTCCGTCGGGGATTGCGTCACCGAGATCCTGCTGCTCGTAGCGCTGCGCCGCTCCGAGCGCGCCCCGGACCGGCAGCATCCGTTCGGCTACGGCATGGAGCGCTACTTCTGGTCGCTGATGGCCGCCGGGGCGATCTTCATCTCGGGCGCCGGATTCTCGCTCTACGAGGGCGTCCATACGATCACCGGTGGCGACAGCTCGGGCGAGCATCTCTGGCTCAACTATCCGGTGCTCGCAGCCGCGTTCCTACTGGAGGGGACGTCGTTCCTGCAGGCGCTGCGTGGCGTGCGCCAGCAGGCCCAGCGGCGGCATCGCTCGCTCATCTCGCTGATCCGCAACCCCGAGGATCCGACGGCGAACAGCGTCGCCCTGGAGGACAGTGCCGCCCTCGTCGGCATCGGCTTCGCCGCCATCGGCGTCGCCCTGCATCAGATCACCGGTCAGGCGGTCTGGGACGGTGCGGCCTCGGTGGCCATCGGCACCCTGCTGCTCGGTGTGGCTTACCTGCTCACCACCACCTGCCGCTCATTGCTCACCGGACGCCAGGCAGACCCTCAGCTGATGCGTGCGATCGAGAAGGCGCTGGAGGAGGAGGCCGAGATCGTCGATGTGGTCGACATGCTCAGCATGCTGGTCGGCACCAACCGGGTGCTGCTCTGCGTGCGGGCCGACTTCGTCAACGACCTCAGTGCCGGCCAGCTCGAAGAGGCGTGCCTGCGGATCGACGCCGACCTGCGCGAGCGCTTCGTCGAGCTGGACGAGATCTTCATCCAGCCGGCCTCGCGTCGGGATTCCGCACTGCGCGCACGGGTGCAGGCCCGCTACGGCCACTCACTCGCCGACTAGGCCTCTCACCTTGGGCGACGTCCCAGCCAGCGTGGTGCTGGCGCGTGCAGCGGGGCCGGAGGTTGGTCGGGGTCGACGGTGCCACCCTGGTTCCCGGGGTTCCCAGGGGCGCGGTGGTCGAGTCGCTGCGATTCCCGTATCTGGGAAGGAACTCTTCGCCTATCGGCCGCCTGGCTACGCGGCGGCGTCCGCGGGCTCGTAGTGCACCGGATCGAGCCTCGCCCGCGGGATCGCCCGCTCGGCGCGCCCCCTGCCGACGAAGCTCACCGCCCAGTGCAGCACGGTCGTCACCCGGTTCTTGAAGCCGACGAGGTACATCAGGTGCACCACCAGCCAGAGCACCCAAGCGATGAAGCCCCCGAAGCGCAGCGGGCCGACGTTGGCCACGGCGTTGAAGCGGGAGACGGTGGCCAGCGTGCCCTTGTCGAAGTAGCTGAAGTCCTTCTGCGGTTCACGGCCGGCGAGGCGCCGCTGGATGGCCTTGGCGGCGTAGGCGCCCTGCTGCATCGCCACCTGCGCCACCCCTGGCAGGTCGTGCAGCGTCATCATGTCGCCGATGACGAAGACCTCGGGATGATTCGGCAGCGTGCAGTCCGGCCGCACCGGCACCCGCCCTGCCCGGTCGAGCGTGATTCCGCTCTGCTCGGCCAGGGTCTGACCGAGCGCTGAGGCGCGCACTCCCGCGGCCCAGATGATCGTTTTGCTGGCGGTGGTCGTCCGCTTCCCGCTGGAGTCCTCGGTGGTCAGCCCGGACTCGTCGACGGCGACCACCTTCTCCCCCAGCCAGACCTCGACGCCGAGCTTCTCCAGCCGAGCCGCCGCGCCGGCCGAGAGCTTCGAGCCGAAGTTGCCGAGTACCGAGTCGAGGGCGTCGATCAGGACGATCCGGGCGTCCCGCGGGTCGATCAAGCGGAACTCCCGGCGCAGCGTGCGCCGCGACAGCTCGGAGATCTGGCCCGCCATCTCCACACCGGTGGCACCCGCGCCCACCACCACGAAGGTCATGGATGCCGCGCGCTTGGTCGGGTCGGTCTCGAGTTCCGCGTCCTCGAAGGCGCCCATGATCCGGGCGCGGATGTCGAGGGCGTCATCGATCGACTTCAGTCCCGGCGCGAACGGCGCGAAGCCGTCGTTGCCGAAGTAGGAGGTCTTGGCACCGGCCGCGACGATCACCGAGTCGTAGGGAGTGACGGTGGTACCGCGGTTGCTCTGCGAGGTGACCGTGCGGTTCTCCAGGGAGATATCGGTAACGTCGCCAAGCAGCACCCGGACGTTGCCCTGGCGCCGCAGCACCTCGCGCGTGGCCGGGGCGATCTCTCCCTCGGAGAGGATGCCGGTGGCCACCTGGTAGAGCAGCGGCTGGAAGAGGTGGTGGTTGGTCCGGCTGATCAGCGTGACCTCGACATCGGCACGCTTGAGCTTCTTCGCCGCGATCAGCCCGCCGAAGCCGGAGCCGATCACGACGACGCGATGGAGTTCCGGCCGGCGGCGGTCACGCAGCAGCTCGGTGGTCTGCGGGCTCACAGTCATGCTCCGTACTTACCCGGATTCGCCACGCCCTGACCCCTGTGCCCGCCGCAAGCCGGTGGACGCGCGTCACACTCCGGAGCCAGCCCGGTTTGGTGCGCCGGGCAGCAGGCTGGGAAGGCTGCCCGGATGGCATCCGGTGTTCTCTTCGACGTCGACGGCACGCTCGTCGACAGCAACTACATCCACACCCTCTGCTGGCACGACGCGCTGCGCAGCGAGGGGCACGTCGTGCCGATGAGCATGCTGCACCGCGCGATCGGAATGGGCTCCTCCGAGCTGCTCGACCACGTGCTCGGGGCGGGACGCGACCGAGAGGCCGATGACGCGATCATCGCCGCGCACAGCGTGCTCTATCGGCGCCACTGGGAGCGGCTGACCACCCTGCCCGGTGCGGTCGAGCTGCTGCGGGCGTGCTCGCAGCGGGGACGCACGGTGGTCCTCGCCTCGTCAGCGGCCGACGACGAGCTGAAGGCGCTGCGGGACACCCTCGACGCCGACGAGGCGATCGACGCCGCAACCAGCAGCTCGGACGTCGAGAGCGCCAAGCCCGCGTCGGACCTGGTCGAGGTGGCCCTCGCACGCGGTGGGCTCCGGGCCGATCATGCGGTCTTCGTCGGTGACTCCGTCTGGGACGCGGCAGCCTGTGCCGAAGCGGGCGTGAGCTTCATCGGCCTGGAGTGCGGCGGCACCTCGGCGGCCGAGCTGCGCGGGGCCGGCGCCGTCGAGGTGTGGCGTGATCCGGCCGACCTGCTCGGCCATCTCGCTGAGAGTCGGCTCGGAGGATGACCGGGCCTGTTTTGTCCCCGCTCCAGGCGGGAAGTGTCACAGCATGACTACCGCAGCCACAACCCGAACCCGTTCGATCGCCTTCACCGTTCCCGGCCTCACCCAAAAGGACGCGAAGGCCGTCGTCGCCCTGCTTCAGGACCGGCTCAACGCGCTCAACGACCTCGCGCTGACGCTCAAGCACGTGCACTGGAACGTCGTCGGCCCGCACTTCATCGGGGTGCACACGATGCTCGACCCGCAGGTCGATGCCGTTCGGCTCATGGTCGACGCCACGGCTGAGCGCATCGCCGCCCTGGGGGCGTCGCCGATCGGCACGCCGGGTGCTCTCGTTGCGCAGCGCACCTGGGACGACTACGACCTCGGCCGCGCCGATGCGATCGCCCACATGGGCGCACTGGACGTCGTCTACTCCGGTGTCATCGAGGCCCATCGCGACGCCATCGCCAAGACCGAGGAGCTCGACCCGGTGACCCAGGACATGCTGATCGCCCAGTCCGGTGAGCTGGAGCAGTTCCACTGGTTCGTGCGGGCGCACCTGGAGAACGCCACCGGGGTCCTCACCACCGGCGCGGCCCGCACCGAGAAGGCCGCAGCCCGTCGCGCCCGGCGCTGATCCCGGCATGACCCGCGTCGGCTACACCCTGATGTGCGAGCAGTCTGGCCCGCGCGAGCTCGTCCGCGACGCGGTGCGGGCCGAGCGGGCCGGCTTCGACTTCGAAGTCATCAGCGACCACTACTCGCCGTGGCTCGCCAGCCAGGGTCACGCGCCCAACGCCTGGGCGACGCTCGGGGCCGTGGCCCAGGCCACCGAGAGCGTCGAGCTGATGACATACGTGACGTGCCCGATCATGCGCTATCACCCGGCCGTCGTGGCCCAGCAGGCCGCGACCATCGGCCTGCTCAGTGACGGCCGGTTCAGCCTCGGGCTGGGGGCGGGAGAGAACCTCAACGAGCACGTCGTCGGCGCGGGCTGGCCGCCGGCGAACGTCCGGCACGAGATGCTGGACGAGGCAATCATGATCATCCGGTCGCTCTTCACCGGTGAGTACGTCAACTTCGCAGGACGGCACTTCCGGGTCGACAGCGCCAAGCTCTGGGACGTCGCCGCCACCCCGCCCCGCATCGGGGTAGCGGTCTCCGGTCCGCAGTCGATTGAGCTCGCCGGGCGGCACGCCGACCTGATGATCGCCGTCGAGCCCGACGACCAACTCACCAGCGGCTTCGATGCCGTAGGCGGCACCGGTAAGCCGCGGGTCGGCCAGGTGCCGATCAGCTGGGATCCGTCCCGAGACGCCGCCATCGACCGCGCCCACGACCAGTTCCGCTGGTTCGGCGGAGGCTGGAAGGTGAACGCGGAGCTGCCCGGCACCGCCGGCTTCGCTGCGGCCAGCCAGTACGTGACCAAGGACGTGATCGCCGACTCCATCCCGTGCGGCCCCGACCTCGACGCCCACGTCGCCGCGATCCGCGAGTTCGTCGACGCCGGCTTCACCGACGTGGCCGTGGTGCAGATCGGCGGCGACACCCAGCCGGAGTTCCTCGACTGGGCCGAGAAGGAGCTGCTACCGGCTCTCGCCTCCTGACCCCGCCGGCTCCTCGGGTTCAGGCACGGGCACCGGCACTGGGCCGATCGCCGCCGCGAGCAGCCCGGAGTTGGGCAGGCTGACCGGCCCCTCCGTCGTCTCGATGACGGTGTACATCAGGCCGCTGCTGGTGATCGTTCCCTCGAAGGGGCCGCCCAGCCCCCCGGTGCGGATCCTCACGTACTGGCCCGGCACGTAGGGCCGTGCGAAGAGCAGCACCAGGCCTGCGAAGAAGTTTCCGAGGGTCTGCTGGGCCGCGATCCCCACCACCACTCCGGTGACGGCCCCGCCCACGAGCAGGTTGCCCAGATCGACGCGGAGCAACGCGAGGACACCCAGGCCGCCGATGAGATAGCCGATCATCGAGCAAATCAGCCGGATGGTGATCGCAGCCTCTACGTTGCCGCGGGCCGAGATGACGCGCGAGATCTCGCCGCCGACCGAACGCGTGGCGATCACTGCACTCAGCGCGAAGAGCGCGGTGAGGCCGCCGACCAGTGCGGTGACGTTGCCGCCGGCCACATGCCAGGCGTGGCCGAAGGCCGCGAAGCGGGCCGGGGTGTTGCGATCGATGCCGCCGAGCCGCTCCCCCACCGCGAAGCAGACGAGCGCGATGAAGACCGCCGGGATCGCCCGTTTGAGGTCGGGCCGCGCCTTGGCGTCCAAGGCGCGCAGCGCTTCCGGAATGGTGTGGGTGAAGCGGACGGGGCGGCGGCGACGGCCCGGGGGTGTCTCGGTCATACGCCTATCCTGCTGCCCCGGGCGGCGCAGAGATATCGCCAACCCTCAGGTACCTGAGGTCCCGTAGCGGGTACCCCGTCAAGGTGACTGACCCCAGCACCGCCTCCACCGAGCGCCGCCTCGGGCTTCCGCCCCACATCCGCCTCTGCCTCTTCGACCTCGACGGGGTGTTGACCGACACCGCATCGGTGCACCGCGCCGCCTGGGGCGCAGCTTTCGACCCGGTGCTGAAGGCGCACGGCCAGCCCGAATTCACCGACCAGGACTACGACGAGTACGTCGACGGCAAGCCACGGCTCGACGGCGTGCGGGACTTCATCAACTCGCGCCATATCGACCTGCCCGAGGGCAAGGACGACGATGGGCCCGACGCCGACACCATGCACGGCATCGCTGCCCGCAAGAATGACGACGTGCTCGCCCGGATCCACCGTGACGGCGTGAAGGTGTTCGAGGGCTCCCGGCGCTATCTCGAGGCGGCCCGGCAGAATGGTCTGCGCCGGGTCGTGGTCAGCTCCAGTGCCAACACCGTCGACGTCTTGAAGGTCACCGGGCTGGACGTCTTCATCGAGGGCGAGATCGACGGCAACACGATCATCGCGCGTCACCTGCATGGCAAGCCCGCCCCGGACTCGTTCCTGGCCGGGGCCGAGCTGCTGGGGATCGACCCTGCCGATGCGGTGGTGTTCGAGGACGCCACGGCCGGGGTCGAGGCCGGGCACCGCGGCGCGTTCGGTTACGTGGTCGGCGTCAACCGTCAGGACCAGGCCCACGGTGAGGATCTCGCCAAGCACGGCGCGAGCGTGGTCGTCACCGACCTCGGCGAGTTGCTGTGATCCCCGAACCCCGCTTCCCGGCCGAGCCGTGGCAGGTGCGCGAGACCGAGATCGACTTCGACCAGCTGGCCCAGGCCGAATCGGTCTTTGCCCTCTCCAACGGTCATATCGGGGTACGCGGGAACTTCGACGAGGGCGATCCGAGCGGCCTGCCCGGCACATACCTGAACTCCTTCTACGAGGTCCGTCCACTGCCCTACGCCGAGTCCGGCTTCGGCTATCCCGAGTCCGGGCAGACGGTCCTCAACGTCACCGACGGCAAGGTGATCCGGCTCCTCGTCGACGACGAGCCACTCGACCTGCGCTACGGCGAGATCGTCTCCCACGAGCGGGTGCTCGACCTGCGGGCCGGCCTGCTCCGCCGCACGCTCGAGTGGTGCTCGCCCGCAGGCACCCGCATCCGGGTGCGCAGCGAACGGCTCGTCTCCTTCAGCCAGCGCTCGATCATGGCGATTCGCTACGTCGTCGAGCCGGTGGATGACACCGTGCGGGTCGTCCTCAACTCCGAGCTGGTGGCCAATCAGCCGCTACCGCCGGCCTCAGGTGATCCGCGCGTCGCCGCGGTGCTCGACGACGCACTGGAGGCGGTGCAGCACGCGGCCTCGGAGCAGCGCGGCTACCTGCTGCACCGCACGCGTGGCAGCCAGCTGCTCCTGGCCGCCGCGATGAGTCACGACATCGACTGCGCCGGCTCGGTCACCCAGGAGCTGGCCGCCGAGCCCGACCTGGCGCGTCTCACGGTGGCGACCAGGCTGGAGCCCGGCTCGTCGTTGACGCTGACCAAGTACGTCGCCTACGGCTGGTCGGCCAAGCGGACAGCACCGGCTCTCCGTGATCAGGTACAGGCGGCACTCATCACCGCGGTCAACACCGGGTGGGACGACCTGCTCGCCGAGCAGCGCAACGCCCTGGACGACTTCTGGGACGGCGCCGACGTAGAGATCGACGGGCCGGAGGAGATCCAGCAGGCCAGCCGGTTCGGCATGTTCCATGCGTTCCAGGCCAGCGCCCGGGCCGAGCAGCGAGCCATCCCGGCGAAGGGCCTCACCGGCTCCGGGTACGACGGGCACGCGTTCTGGGACACCGAGGCCTTCGTGCTGCCCCTGCTCACCGCCACGGCACCGCGGGCGGCCGCCGATGCGCTCCGCTGGCGGCACGCCACCCTCGATCTGGCCCGCGAGCGCGCCCGCATGCTGAACTTCACCGGAGCGGCCTTTCCGTGGCGCACCATCCGCGGCCAGGAGTGCTCGGCATACTGGCCGGCCGGCACGGCGGCGATGCACGTCAACGCCGACATCGCGGTGGCAACCGCGCGGTATGTCCGCTGGACCGGCGATAGCGACTTCGAGCGCGACCATGCCGTGCCGATCCTCATCGAGACGGCCCGGCTCTGGATGCATCTCGGCTACGACGGCGACGACGGCCGGTTCCACATCGACGGCGTCACCGGGCCGGACGAGTACACCGCCGTGATCGACGACAACGCCTACACGAACCTGATGGCGGCACAGAACCTGCAGTTCGCCGCTGACGTGGTGCGACGGTGGCCGGAGCAGGCCGCCGACCTCGGGATCACCGAGGCCGAGGTCGACCACTGGCGTTCGGCGGCCTCGCGCATCGCGCTGCACTTCGACGGGGCCCGCGGCGTCCACCAGCAGGACCGCGGCTTCACCGACCGGCAGGTCTGGGACTTCGAGGCCTCGGCGAAGGAGGGCGGCTACCCGCTGCTGACGCATGCGCCGTACTTCGCCCTCTACCGCCAGCAGGTGGTCAAGCAGGCCGACCTGGTGCTGGCGATGCACTGGGCCACCGACGCCTTCACCGCCGAGCAGAAGGCACACAACTTCGCCTACTACGACGCGTTGACGGTGCGGGACTCATCGCTGTCGGCGTGCACCCAGGCCGTCATCGCCGCGGAGGTCGGACATCTCGACCTGGCGGCCTCCTACCTCGCCGAGGCGGCCCTGATCGACCTCGACGACCTGGAGCACAACGCCCGCGACGGCCTGCACATCGCAGCCCTCTCCGGCGCCTGGCTCGCGCTCGTCGCGGGCTTCGGGGGCCTGCGCGACCAGGGCGAGCACCTGCTGCTGCGTCCGCAGCTGCCCCAGCACTGGCGACGGATGGCGTTCGGCCTGCGCGTCCAGCAGAGCCGTCTCAAGGTGGAGATCACGCCCGGGACGGTGACCTATTCCCTGACCGGCGAGGAACCGTTGACGCTGCGCCACGTGAGCGTCGGCACCGACGAGCTGCTGACCCTGGCCGATGGCGAGAGCGTGCAGCGGCAGTGGTCCCCCGTGGTGCCGCTGACCCCACGGCCGCACCAGCCCGCCGGCCGCCCGCCGGTGACCCTGAGCAAGAACGGGGCGGCGACCCGCTCATGACCGGCGTCTCGACGGTTGAAGACCGGCTCGCTGGGGTACACCGAGGTAGCGCCGGAACAACTTCCGCCACCCAACGGATCGAGGTTTACCCATGAGTGCATTGGACAAGGCCAAGAACGCCATCGACGACGCCGCCGGCAAGGCGAAGGAGGGCGTGGGCAAGGTGACGGGCGACCGCGACACCGAGGCCCAGGGCAAGGGCGAGCAGGCCACCGCCGACCTCAAGAACGCCGGCGAGAAGGTGAAGGACGCCTTCAAGCACTGACCACCCGGCACCTCGCGCCCGGCGGCTCCACCGCCGGGCGCTGTGCTGCCCGACCTCTCGTCCCTCCCCTCGATCGGTACCCCCATGCGTGACTTCCTCTGCCCGAACTGCGGGCAGCAGCTGACCTTCGAGAACTCCGAGTGCCTGCGCTGCGGCACCGAACTCGGCTTCGACCTCGATACCAAGGCCTTCGTGCCGGTGGCCGACGGCGCCCGCTACCGGCGCTGCCGCAACCGCTTCATCGCGGTCTGCAACTGGGCGGTGCCGGTCGCGGGGAGTGCTGAGCTCTGCGTGTCGTGCTCGCTCACCCGCACCCGACCGTCAGACGACGACGCCATCGGGCTGCCCGAGTTCGCCGATGCCGAGGCCGCCAAGCGCCGGCTGGTGATGGAGCTCTCTGAGCTGGGCCTGCCGATCACCGGGCGCGACAAGGACCCCGAGCGGGGGCTCTGCTTCGACCTGCTCTCCAGCGCTCGCGAGGCGGTGATCACCGGCCATGACGAGGGCGTGATCACCCTCGACCTCGCCGAGAGCGATGACGTGCACCGCGAGCAGTTGCGCACCGCGATGGACGAGCCGTACCGCACCCTGCTCGGCCACTTCCGGCACGAGACCGGGCACTACTACTACTTCGTGCTCGCCGAGACGGGACAGGCTCGTCGGGACTTCGAGGTGCTCTTCGGCGATCCGGACAGCGACTACCAGGCGGCACTCGACCGGCACTACTCGCAGGGCGCGCCGTCCGACTGGGAGCAGCACTACATCTCTGCCTACGCGACGATGCACCCTGCCGAGGACTGGGCCGAGACCTTCGCGCACTACCTGCACATCCGCGACACCATCGACACCGCGGCCGCCTTCGGCTTCGCCCCCGCCGGAGCCACGGTGGACAAGCCGCTGGCTGGGGATGCCGGCTTCGACCGGATCGTCGAGCTGTGGCTGCCGCTGTCCTGGTCACTCAACATGATCAACCGATCGATGGGGCACCACGACCTCTACCCGTTCGTGGTGCCGCCCGCGGCCTGGGAGAAGATGCGCCTCGTGCACAACCTCATCGGCGCCGCCTCGGTCGCAGCGGTCTAGCGCCCGCCGACGGCTTTGGCCAGCTGCGCCTTCGTCATCGTCGACCGGCCCTGGATGTTCTTGTGCCTGGCCTCGGCGTAGAGCTGGGCCTTGGTCCGGCCGGCCGATCCGGAGTGGGAGCGCAGGCCGCCGCGCCGCCCGGAGGAGATGTCGTCGGTGGAGGTCTTGCTGGCCTGCTTGGCCTCACCGGCCCGCGCCCGCTCCTTGTTCACCGTGCGCGCGGCGATCTCCTCGGCCGTGCTCTCCTTGCGGCCACGGCTCGTCAGACCGTCCTTGATGTGCTCGTACTGCCGTTCGCGTTTCTTACTCCAGTCTTGTTGTGGCATGCAGTCGTTTTAACCACGATTGCGCAAAAAATACCGCCGCTGCGGCGACAGAAGTTGCACGATCGGGTGAGCGCGCGGCCGTTGCCGGGCACGATCCGCCCGTGACGATCACGATCAAGGATCTGGACGAGCTGCACGCCGACGCGCGGCGCTGCGCTGAGCATGCCGGGCTGGTCTACGTCGAGGCAGCGGACCCGGGCTGGCGCCGCCGCCGCCGGGGCAACGGCTTCAGCTACCTCGATCACCGGGGCCGGCCCCTCACCGATGCCGAGATCAAGGTGCGCCTCGCCGCCCTCGCGATTCCACCGGCCTGGACCAAGGTGTGGATCTGCCCCGACCCGGGCGGTCACATCCTGGCCACCGGCGAGGACGAGCGTGGCCGCAAGCAGTACATCTACCACCCGCAGTGGCGGGCGCTGCGCGACCTCATCAACTTCTACCGACTGATCCTCATCGGTGACTGCCTGCCGACGGTACGTGCCCACGTCACCGCCCAGCTGCGACGCCGCACCCTGGACCGGGACCGGGTGATTGCCGGCATGCTGGCCATCCTCGACTCCAGCCTGATCCGGATCGGCAGTGAGATCTATGCCGAGGAGAACGACAGCGTCGGGCTGACCACGCTCGGCCCCGAGCACGTGCACCTCACCGCACGCGCGGCGACGCTGAGCTTCCGGGCCAAGTCCGGCAAGGATGCCGACCTGACGCTCACCGACAGTTCCGTGGTGCGGCTGCTCCGCGAGCTGGTCGCGGTCGACGGCGAGCGGCTCTTCGCCGTCGACGGGGCGGCGATCGACGCCGACGAGGTGAACCGCACCATCGCCGGCCTCACGGGCGAACACATCACGGCCAAGGACTTCCGCACCTGGGGCGGCACGCTGCGGGCGTTCAGCTACCTGCGTGCGCACCGCGACGAGCCGGCCGACACCGCGATCGTCGCCGCCGTCGATGCCGCCGCCGAGCGACTGGGCAACACGCGCGCCGTGGCCCGCGCGCACTACGTCCATCCGCAGGTCCTGGAGAGCGCGGTCGCCGGCACCTTCACCGCCGACCTCCAGCGCACCCGTCCCCGCCGCACGGCGCTGCTCAGCCCGGACGAGCGGCTGCTTGCCGCCTTCCTCGAGCAGTCCCTGGCCGAGCAGTTCACCGAGCTGAGCACGCGCAGCCTCGACCCGACGGGCTAGTCGCCGCGCGGGGTTGTTCAGCATCGGTTCTTCATCAACTAGGGGACAGGCCCCCGGGTGCGCTAATTTCTCATCGACGTGCCGTCCCCCGCCCCGCATCACCGGCCGTCCCGGTCCAACGAATGGCCGGCGTCCCTGGCGGCAGCCCAGAAGGAGTGGAGCTGTGACTGGCGACCCCGCACCACCGGCACGCGGCGCGCGTTGGCTGCGCAGCCCCGTCTCGGTGGCCTTGGGCATCGCACTGATCAGCCTGGCCGTCACCGGGGTGGTCTCCTCCGCGGCTTGGCACCTCGACCACAGCAATGAGCATCGCCTCCTCGAGGTCCAGACCAAGCAGGCCGCCGCGCTGGTGGGTGCTGCCGTCACCGGCATCGAGGCCCCACTGCAGGACTCGCTGGACATCGCCGCGGCCACCCACGGCCGGGCGTCGAAGTTCAGGCAGTACATCGCCTCCAGCGTCGGCCCGGCGCCGCGGATCTTCGTGTCGGCATCGCTGTGGAAGGCGGGCACGGCCTCACCGACGCTCATCACCACCGTCGGGGCCAGGCCGGCGGCGGCCACCTCGGCGGCGACTATCCGCATGGTCGGCCGTGCCGTCCACAGCAAGACCTTCCTCGTCACGAACCTCTCCTCGGCCGGCGGAACGCGGATCGGCTTCGCCCTCGCTGACCCGGCCAACCCTGGGTACGTCGTCTATGCCGAGCGGACGGTCCCGGCCAACCGCCGGGTCCCGGTAGAGAGCGACTCGGCCTTCTCCGAACTCGACTACGCGACCTACCTGGGCCCGACCGAGTCCGCTGCGGCCCTGGCCACCACCGACGTCGCCCCGAACCGGCTGCCGCTGAGCGGCAGTACCGTACGGGTGGCGATCCCGTTCGGCGACACCGTCATCACCCTCGTCACGTCCGCCCGAGGGCACCTCGCCGGAACCCTGGCGGCCCAGCTCTGGTGGATCCTGCTCATCGGCGGCCTGCTGCTCAGCGCGGTCAGCACGACGGTCGGCGGCGCGCTGGCCCGTGGCCGCAGGCAGGCCGAGCTCGCCGCCGAGACGAACACCGCTCTCTACGAGCGGCTCGACGCGCTCTACGGCGAGCAGCGCACCATCTCCGAGACGCTGCAGCACGCCCTGCTCCCCCAGACCAATCCGGTGGTCCCCGAGCTCGAGATCGCCAGCCGCTACGTGGCGGGCGCGCAGGGCGTCGAAGTGGGTGGGGACTGGTACAGCCTCGTCGCCATCGACGATCGGCACTTCGCCTTCGTCGTCGGTGACGTCTCCGGCCGGGGGGTGCCGGCGGCGGCGATCATGGCGCGGATCCGCTTCACCCTGCGCGCCTACCTGGTCGAGGGGCATGCGCCCGAGAGAGCGCTGCAGATGAGCGCCCGCCAGCTCGACATCACCGTCGACGGGCACATGGCCACCGTGATCGTCGGCGTCGGCGACCTCGCCGCCCGGCAGGTCACCGTGGCCAACGCCGGGCACCCGCTGCCGCTGCTCGTCACGCCCGGCGGCGCCAGCTTCCTCCCCATGCCGGTCGGTCGGCCGCTGGGCGTCGGCGGAGGAACCTACGTCTCCACCACCTTCACCATGCCCGCTGGCTCGACGCTGCTGGCATTCACCGACGGCCTGGTGGAGCGGCGGGACGAGGACCTCGACCTCGGGATGGCGCGGTTGGCCGCAGCGGCCGGCGGGCCGCCGCGGCCGCTCGACACCCTGCTCGTGGAGCTCCTCGCGACGATGACGCAGGACGGCTCCGACGACGACATCGCGATGCTTGCGTTCCGGTGGCGCGACCCGGCCTGAGCCCGGCCTCAGGGAGCCGTGCGAGCGGTCGCGTACGTTCGAGTGCATGGCCACGACGCTCAGATCCCGCACCGCCGCCGCCCCGACCGTCTTCGTCGTCTACGGCGCCACGGGTGACCTCGCCAAGCGGATGGTGCTACCGGCCTTCTACTCGCTGGCCATCGAGGGGCTGCTGCCGAAGAACTGGCTGCTGGTCGGCAACGGCCGCGGCGACGTCGCGCACGAGGACTTCCGCAAGCACGTGCAGCAGGTGCTCACCGAGTTCGGGCCGAAGCCGGCCGACGGGCCGTGGGAGGAGTTCGCCGACCGGCTGCTCTTCGCCGGCGGCGGCTTCAACTCCGACGACCCAGGCTCGCTGCTCGACGTCATCGGCCAGGCACGCAAGCGCCTCGGCGGCGCCGCCCAGCTGATCCACTACTTCGCGGTGCCGCCAGTAGCCTTCCCCGAACTCACCAAGGCCCTCGGCGTGCACGGCCTGACCGAGGGGGCCCGGGTCGTCTACGAGAAGCCGTTCGGGACGTCCCGGCAGAACTTCCAGTCCCTCGACCGCGCCGTGCACCGCGTGCTCGACGAGCAGCAGGTCTACCGGATCGATCACTTCCTGGGCAAGGAGGCCACCCAGAACCTGCACGTGCTGCGCTTCGCCAACGGCATCTTCTCCGCGATGTGGAACCGCGAGCACATCGAGTCGGTGCAGATCGACGTGCCCGAGAAGCTCGGCGTCACCGACCGGTCGCAGTTCTACGACGCCACCGGCGCGATGCTCGACATGCTGGTCACCCACCTCTTCCAGGTGGCGGCCGAGGTCGCCATGGAGCCACCGGCCAGCCTGGACGCCGAGGATCTGCAGGCCGCCAGGGAGAAGGTGATCAAGGCCTTCCGCCCGCTCGACCCGGCGGAGGTGGTGCTCGGCCAGTTCGACGGCTACCGCGACGTGCCCGGGGTCGCCGCCCGGTCCCGCACGGACACCTACGTCGCCGCCAAGCTGTGGATCGACAACCCGCGCTGGCGCGGGGTGCCCTTCCTGCTGCGCACCGGTAAGCGGATGGCCGAGACGTCGCAGCGGGTGAGCATCGTGCTCCGGCAGCCGGCGGGCCCCTTCGCCGGCCAGGCCCTGGCCGAGGCCAACGTGCTCACCTTCTCGCTCTCCGGCTCTGGGGAGCTCGCACTCTCCGTGGTGGCGAAGAAGCCCGGCCCGGCCCTCGACGTGGCCGTGGCGAATCTCGACGTCTCACTCGCCGCCTTGACCGGCGCCGATCCGCTGCCGCCGTACGTCCGGCTGATCCATGACGTCCTCGTCGGCGACCGGTCGCTGTTCACCCGGCCGGACGGTCTCAGCGCCACCTGGAGGGTGATCGAGCCGATCGTCGCGAACCCGCCGCGGCTGGCCACGTACCCGCCGGGCTCGTGGGGGCCGGCGCGCGCCCGCAAGCTCGCCGCCCCGCAGCGCTGGTTCAGCGGCCAGTAGTCCGGCAGCCCTGGCACGATTCGCGGCAGACCGCGGACCCGACAGGAGACGATCAGGATGGCCACGAAGAAGGGCACTCCGGCGCCCGCACTCGCCGACAGTCACGACCTGATCCGGGTGCACGGCGCCCGGGAGAACAACCTGAAGGACATCAGCCTCGAGCTGCCCAAGCGGCGGCTGACGGTCTTCACCGGGGTCTCCGGCTCGGGCAAGAGCTCGCTGGTCTTCAGCACGATCGCCGCGGAGTCGCAACGGTTGATCAACGAGACCTACAGCGCGTTCCTGCAGGGCTTCATGCCGTCGCTGGCCCGTCCCGACGTCGATGTGCTCGACGGGCTGACCACCGCGATCATCGTCGGCCAGGAGCGCATCGGCGGCGACGCCCGCTCCACCGTCGGCACCGCCACCGACGCCAACGCCCTGCTCCGCATTCTGTTCAGCCGGCTCGGCAAGCCGCACATCGGGTCGCCGAACGCCTTCGCCTTCAACGTCGCCTCGGTCAGCGGCGCGGGGGCGGTGACCATCGAACGCGGCGGCCGCACCGTGAAGGAGCGGCGCAGCTTCAGCGTGCTCGGCGGCATGTGTTCGCGCTGCGAGGGCCGCGGTGCAGTCAACGACATCGACCTCACCCAGCTCTACGACGCGAGCAAGTCCCTGCGCGACGGACCGTTCAGCATCCCGGGCTACAGCATGGACGGCTGGTTCGGCCGCATCTTCATCGGCTCCGGCTTCTTCGACCCGGACAAGCCGATCGCGAAGTACACCAAGCGCGAGCTGAACGACCTGCTGCACAAGGCACCGACCAGGATCAAGGTCGACGGCATCAACCTCACCTACGAAGGGCTGCTCCCGAAGATCCAGAAGTCGATGCTCTCGAAGGACATCGACTCGCTGCAGCCGCATGTGCGGGCCTTCGTCGAGCGGGCGGTCACGTTCACCACCTGCCCTGACTGCCACGGCACCCGGCTCAGCGAGTTGGCGCGCTCGTCGAAGATCGGCGGCACCAACATCGCCGACGCGTGCGCCATGCAGCTCAGCGACCTGGCCGGGTGGGTCCGCGGCATCGACGAACCTGCAGTGGCACCGGTGGTCGAGGCACTGCAGCAGGCCCTCGACTCCTTCACCGAGATCGGGTTGGGCTACCTCAGCCTCGACCGCCCGGTCGGCACGCTGTCGGGCGGCGAGGGGCAGCGGGTGAAGATGGTCCGGCACCTCGGCTCGTCGCTCACCGACGTCACCTACGTCTTCGACGAGCCGAGCACCGGCCTGCACCCGCACGACATCGATCGGATGAACGGCCTGCTGCTCCGGCTGCGCGACAAGGGCAACACCGTGCTCGTGGTGGAGCACAAGCCGGAGACGATCGTGATCGCCGACCATGTGATCGACCTTGGCCCGGGAGCCGGCATCGATGGCGGCAGTGTCTGCTTCGAAGGAGACGTCGACGGGCTGCGGGCCAGCGGCACCGTCACCGGCCGGCACCTCGACGACCGCGCGGCGCTCAAGGAGTCGGTGCGGGCCGCCACCGGTGTGCTGGAGATCCGTGGCGCCGACACGCACAACCTGCGCAACGTCGACGTCGACATCCCGCTCGGCGTGCTGACCGTGATCACCGGGGTCGCCGGCTCCGGCAAGAGCTCGCTGGTGCACGGCTCGCTGCCCGCCGGCGCCGAGGTGATCGCGGTCAACCAGGCGCCGATACGCGGGTCGCGGCGCAGCAACCCCGCCACCTACACCGGCCTGCTCGAGCCGATCCGCAAGGCGTTCGCCAAGGCCAACGGCGTGAAGCCCGCGCTGTTCAGCTCCAACTCCGAGGGCGCCTGCCCGAACTGCAACGGTGCCGGCGTGATCTTCACCGACCTCGCGATGATGGGCGGCGTGGCCACGACCTGCGAGGTGTGCGAGGGCAGGCGCTTCGAGGCCTCGGTACTCGATCACCACTTCGGCGGGCGTGACATCAGCGAGGTGCTGGCGATGCCGGTGAGCCAGGCCGCGGAGTTCTTCGGCTCCGGCCCGGCACACCTGCCGGCGGCGCAGAGCATCCTGACCCGGCTCGCCGACGTCGGGCTCGGCTACCTGAGCCTCGGGCAGCCGCTGACCACGCTCTCCGGCGGCGAGCGGCAGCGCCTCAAGCTGGCCACCCACCTCAGCGACAAGGGCAGCATCTACGTCCTCGACGAGCCGACCGCCGGCCTGCACCTCGCCGATGTCGAGCAGCTCCTGGCGCTGCTGGACCGGCTCGTCGACGCCGGCAGGTCCGTGATCGTGATCGAGCACCACCAGGCCGTGATGGCGCATGCCGACTGGATCGTCGATCTTGGCCCGGGTGCCGGTCACGACGGCGGGCGGGTCGTCTTCGAGGGCGCGCCGGCCGACCTCGTCGCGGCCCGCTCCACCCTCACCGGCCAGTATCTGGCGGCCTATCTCGGCCGGTGAGGCCGGCCCGCCGGACCCACACGGCACGGCATCTCGCGCACTCGCGGGCGGGCACCGGCCGTGGTTAGGTGTCGCTGTGGGCGCGGAGGACGGCAACCATCCGGTGGTCGTGGCGGCGGCCTGGGCCACCGTCCTCTCGTTCTTCGCACTGCTCTACTGCTTCGGAGCTCAGCACCGGCTGGCCGGCGTGATCTCTGCGGCGATCTTCTTCTGCTCGGCCGGTGTGCTGCACGTCGTCGGGCGGCGGCACCCGACCCGGCCACCGCCGGACGACGACACCCAGCTCCCCGGTTGATCAGCCGCGGTCTTACGGAACTGAGACGGTAAATCGCTACGAAGCCACATGCACAGGTCCGCGAATTAGGCTCGGACTGCCGCGGGCGGGCTGCCTCCGGCTGACTCCCGGAGGTCGTCCTGCTCACGCTCATCCTGATCGGGCTGGTCGGCGGTCTGATTACCGGCGTCTCACCCTGCGTGCTTCCGGTGCTCCCGGTCGTCTTCCTGTCCGGCGGGGTGAAGAGCGGCGACTCCGGTGGGGTGAAGAGCGGCGACGCGGCCGGCGGCCAGGGCAACGCTGCCCTGCGGCGCAGCAGCCGGCCGTACCTGATCGTGGCGGGGCTGGCGATCAGCTTCAGCATCTTCACCCTGCTGGGCACGCTGATCGTGAGTGCGCTGCCGCTGCCGGACGACTTCATCCGCTGGGCGGGGCTCGTGGCCCTCGTGCTGCTCGGCATCGCGATGGTCTTCCCGAAGGTGCAGGAGATCCTCGAGCGGCCGTTCGCGCGGATCGGGCAGCGCCAGGTCAACGGGGAGCGTGGCGGCTTCGGCCTCGGGCTTGCCCTCGGCGCGGTGTACGTGCCGTGCGCCGGCCCGGTACTTGCGGCGATCACCGTTGCCGGCGCCACGCACCACATCGGGCTGCGCACGGTGGCCCTCACGCTGGCCTTCGCCGTCGGCACCGCGGTCCCGCTGCTGGGCTTCGCGCTCGCCGGACGCGCGGTGGCGGACCGGGTGCGTGCCTTCCGGGAACGCCAGCGTGCCTTCAGCGTCATCGCCGGGGTCGTCGTCATCGGCCTGGCCGTCGCGCTGACCTTCAACGTCACCGACGCCCTGCAGCGCGACGTCCCCGACTACACGAAGAGTGTCAATGACGCGCTCAACAACTCCGCCTCGAAGTACCTCAGGCTCGGCTCGGCCGAGCCGCTGCAGGCCTGCGCGCAGGAGCCGGCCGACGTGCTGCAGAACTGCGGCAAGGCACCGAAGATCGCCGGCATCTCCAGCTGGTTCAACACCGCAGGCGACGGGCCGGTCTCGATCGCCGGGCTCAAGGGCAAGGTCGTGCTGATCGACTTCTGGGCCTACTCCTGCATCAACTGCCAGCGGGCCATACCGCACGTCGAGGCCTGGTACTCCAGCTACGAGGCCGACGGGCTCGTGGTGATCGGCGTGCACACGCCCGAGTACGCCTTCGAGCACGTCCGCAGCGATGTGGAGGCCGGCGCCAAGCGGCTGCACATCACCTACCCGGTGGCGCTGGACAACGACTACGGCACCTGGAACAACTTCGGCAACGACTCGTGGCCGGCCGAGTACCTGATCGACTCCAATGGCAACGTGCGGCATGCGGGCATCGGAGAGGGTGACTACGCCGGCACCGAGAAGCTGATCCGCCAGCTGTTGAGTGCCGCCAACCCGACCGCTGTGCTGCCCAAGGCCACCGACGTGCCGGACGAGACGCCGCAGAACCCGGACCAGACGCAGGAGACCTATCTCGACTCGGCACGGTCGCAGAGCAATGCGAACAACCCCAAGGACGGCTCGCTGGCCAATGGCACCCGCAGCTACAGCTACCCGTCGAAGATCCCGGCTGACGAGTACGGCCTCACCGGAACGTGGACGGTGGGCAAGGAGTCGATCACCGCTGGTGCGGGGGCGGGCATCGCGCTGAACTACAACGCCTCCGACGTCTACCTCGATGTAGGGGGGTCCGGGACGGTGACGGCCACCGTGAACGGGAAGGCCACCACCTTCACGATTGGCGGGGCGCCCAACATCTACACGGTGGTGAGCCTCAAGGCCGTCGGCACCGGGACGGTGACGCTGTCATTCAGCCCCGGCCTCGCGGCGTACTCCTTCACGTTCGGCTGAGCGAACCCTCCGGCGAGACGGTGCGGCCGACGAGTTCGGCGATCCCTTCGACGATGCGCGCCGCCGCGAACTCGTCGCCGAACGGACTCGGCAGCTGGTGCAGGCGGGCGAGCAGCGCCGCATGGTCGCCGAGGATCCGGCGCACCTCGAGCCCGACCTCCGGACCCGCGCTCACCAGCCGGGCGAAGTCAGTCAGCGACTCCGGACGTTCGGTGGAGCGGCGCACCACCACGAGCGGTCGCTTGAGGACGGTGCACTCCTCCTGCAGCCCGCCGGAGTCGGAGACGAGGACGGCCGCGTGTGCAGCGAGAGCGAGGAAGGTACTCGACGGCAGCGGGGGAAGCACCCGGAGCTGATCGAGCAGGTCGGCGCAGCCGGCGGCGGCCGCCGCGGCCGCTGTGCGGGGATGCAGCGGCAGGGCGACGGGTAGCGGCAGGTGGGCGAGCTCGGTGAGGATGGCGCGCAGTACGTCGGGGTCGTCGGTGTTCTCCGGGCGGTGCAGGGTGGCGAGCACGTACCCGTTGGACTGCAGCCCGGCACCCTCGACGACGTCGAGCTGGACCATCGGAGCTGGCAGCTGCGCCGCGACACTCTGCGCGACGGTGTTGCCGGTGAGGTGGATGCGGCTCTGCGGGATGGCCTCGACGAGGAGGTTGTTGACGTTGCCGGCGGTGGCCGCGCAGAGCAGGTCGGCGAGGTGGTCGGTGAGTACCCGGTTGTGCTCCTCGGGCATGGCGCGATCGAAGCTGCGCAGGCCGGCCTCCACGTGCACGATCGGGATGTTGTGGGCGTTGGCGGCAAGCGCCCCGGCCAGCGTGCTGTTGGTGTCGCCCTGCACGACGACGGCGCTGAGCCGGCGCTCGGCGAAGATCCGGTCGAGGCCGTCGATGATGTGGGCTACCTGCCCCGAGCGGGTGCGGCCACCTGCGGTGAGCCAGACGGCCGGGTCGGGCACGGCGTGCTGGGCGAGGAAGACGTCAGACATCTCCTCGTCGTAGTGCTGCCCGGTGTGGATGACGAAGGCCGCCGGCCCGAGGGCGTGGATGACGGGCGCGAGCTTGACGATCTCGGGACGGGTACCGAAGACGACGGCGACGCTGGCCGGCCTGAGGGGGGCAGTCACGGGAGGGGCCTTCCGAAAGGAGGGGGCCGAGGTGCGTGATAGGCGTTGGGGGCGCCCAGCCCCCGCATGGACGCCCCCAACTGAGGCTCCGTGAAGCCCAAGTAAGAGATGGACGAGCACGCCGAACTTCACTGAACTGGGCCGACCAATTTTCGCCGCGACGAGGGCTTGATCACGTTGGACGCCGCTAGCCCCGTATTTTCGGGGGGTTTTGAGCCGAGAGCGCCCAGGAGTGGACACCATTTGGACTTGTATTTGGGCACCCCTTCACATAAAACTGACGCGAAAATTCGTGCCAGCCTCCGACGAAAGGTTCGTCTTGCCCGACCGCGCCCTCCTTAACCGAGCACGACGCGGCGATCAGGATGCCGTCGCCGAGCTCTACCGCCACCACGTCGGGGCGGCGCTGAAGTACGCCCGCACCATTGCGCCCAACGCCGCCGACGCCGAAGACCTGGTGGCTGAGTCCTTCACCCGGGTCATCGCCCAGCTCGCCATGGACAAGGGTCCTGAATCGGCGTTCCGGGCCTACCTCTTCACGACCATGCGGCACCGGCTCTACAGCGCCAACCGGCGCGAGGTGTCTGTCGACGATGTCGCCGTCCTCGATCAGCCGGTCCTGGACCACGACTCCGACGGCCACGCCGACCAGGAGCTGCTCAAGACCGCCTTCGACTCCCTGAGCCCCGCCGAACAGGAGGTGCTGCTGCTGCTCGACGTGCAGGAACTGCGCCCGGCCGACGTCAGCGTCCGCCTGGGGCTGCGTCCGTCCGCGCTGTCGATGCGCGCCGCCCGGGCCCGCAGCGCCCTCGCCGAGGCATACCTGGTGGCCCACATCCGGCCGAGCCAGGACGAGGCCTGCGAGGCGATCCGCGAGAACCTCGGCCGTTACGTTCGCGGCACCCTCAGCCCGGCCCGCTCACGCCACATCCGGCTGCACCTGGAGGAGTGCGAGCGCTGCCGCGACGCCATCCTCGAGCTCACCGACGTCAACCGCGCGCTGCGTGCCGTTCCGATCCTCGGCGGCGGGGCGGCGGCTGCGCCCAAGGGCGTGCGCTCGCTCGTCTCCCGGCTGCAGCACTCGCACCACGCCCACTCCGGCTTCGCGCCGATGGCCACCAAGGCGGCCGTGCTCGTCGCAACGGTCGGCGTCGGCGCCTCCGCCGTGGTGGCGCTCACGGCCGCCCGCACACCTGCGCGCCGAGCGCCAGTGGCCGCGCCGGTGGTCAGCGTCAACCCTCAGTCCACCACCGCGCGGCCGGTGTCGTTCGCGGCACCGGCCAGCGCCTCAGGTGCTGACTCATCCTCGCCAACCGTGCCCGCGGTGATCTCGACATCCGTCGCGGGCCAGTCCGTGGCCGCCAAAACCGACGCCGCAGTCAGTCCGTCGCCGAGCCGCTCCCACGCGGCGTGGCCGCACCCCGCGGCCAGCGCCACCCCAATCGACAGCGCCACCCCGACCGACAGCGCGATCCCGACCGACAGCGCCACCCCGACCGACAGCGCCACCCCGACCGACAGCGCCACCCCGACCGACAGCGCCACCCCGACCGACAGCGCCACCCCGACCGACAGCGCCACCCCGACCGACAGCGCCACCCCGAGAT
>JAOPUX010000080.1 GCA_025963285.1 Jatrophihabitans sp. | reverse complement strand
ACATCGACATCTGGCAGGCGGTGAAGCCGACCGCACTGGGCATCGATGCCTGGCCGGTCGTGCCGCGGGGCACCAACTGGAAGGACGGCATCTGCGCCGCCCTGCGCGTCAGCGACCCGCGCGAGATGTGGCGCCGCGTGCTCGGCAGCGTCGACACGTTCGCCGACGTCGAGGTGCCGCTGCTGCGTGCCGTCGAGGAGCTCATCGACTTCCTTACGGTGCCGGACATCCCTTGATCGGAAGACGGGCGCCGCAAAGCGCGCGGAGACAATCTGGAGTGGTGCACGACTGGTTGGTGTGGTTGATCGCTGCCGGCGTCTTCGCCGCCGCGGAGGCGACCACGCTCACGCTGGTGCTGCTCATGGTCGGCGGGGGAGCGGCCGCGGCCGCCGTCACCGCTGCGCTGGGCGGGCCGGTGCTGCTGCAGTTCGTGGTGGCGATCGTCGCCACCCTGGCCCTGCTCGGCGTCGTGCGTCCCGTCGCGCAGCGCCACCTGCGCCCGGGCAGCGGCGTGCTCACCGGCTCCGACGCCCTCGTCGGCCGTACCGCCGTGGTGCTCTCGGCCGTGGACGCACGCGACGGGCGGGTGCGGCTCAACGGTGCGGAATGGTCGGCCCGCTCGTTCGACGAGGCCCGGGTGCTGCCGGTGGGCCGCGAGGTACGGGTCGTGCAGATCAACGGGGCGACAGCCGTCGTCCTGGACGAGGCGGACGACGAGTCGTCCGTCGCTGCTCCTGAGGAGCCGTAATGAACGCTGGTGCCATTGCCGCACTGGTGATCCTGGTGATCATCCTGTTCGTGCTGGTGCGCAGCGTGCGCATCGTGCCGCAGGCCCGCGCCGCCGTGATCGAGCGGCTGGGCCGCTACATCCGCACGGCCACCCCGGGTCTGACGATCCTGGTCCCGTTCATCGACCGCATGCGACCGATGATCGACCTGCGCGAGCAGGTCGACAGCTTCCCGCCACAGCCGGTCATCACGTCGGACAACCTGACCGTGGGCGTCGACTCGGTCATCTACTTCCAGGTCACCGAGCCGCGCGCCGCGACCTACGAGATCGCCAACTACATCCAGGCCGTCGAGCAGCTCACCATCACCACCCTGCGCAACGTCATCGGCTCGCTCAACCTGGAGCAGGCGCTCACCAGCCGCGACGAGATCAACAGCAAGCTCCGCGGGGTGCTCGACGAGGCCACCGGACCCTGGGGCATCCGGGTGGCCCGGGTGGAGATCAAGGCCATCGATCCGCCCATCTCCATCCAGGACGCGATGGAGCAGCAGATGCGCGCCGACCGCAACAAACGCGCGATCATCCTCACCGCCGAGGGCCAGCGGGAGTCGGCGATCAAGACCGCCGAGGGGCAGAAGGCGGCCCAGATCCTCGCCGCCGAGGGCGAGAAGCAGGCCGCGATCCTGCGCGCCGAGGCCGAGCGGCAGTCCCAGATCCTGCGGGCCGAGGGTGACCGCGCCGCGCGCTACCTCACCGCCCAGGGCCAGGCGAAGGCGATCGAGACGACGTTCGGAGCGATCCACGCCGCAAAGCCGGACCCGGCCCTGCTGGCCTACCAGTACCTGCAGACGCTGCCGCAGATCGCCAAGGGCGACGCGAACAAGATGTGGATCGTGCCGAGCGAGTTCAGCAAGGCCCTCGAAGGGCTCAGCAGGCTCGGCGGCGGCACCGAGGGGGAGACGCCCTCCTGGCTGGCCCAGACCGACGAGACGAATGCCCCGGGGCCCGAGCTGGACACCTCCACGTGGTTCGACTCCAGCCTGCCGCCGGCAGCCGCCCAGCCGGAGGCGATGAACCTGCGGCCCAGCGATGCCGACCCGGAGTCCCTCGCCGCACACCAGGGCCTCTCCGAACCGCCCGCCATCGAACTCCCCGACGACCTGCCACCGCCCCCGTCGGCGATCTAGCGGTACTGACCTCGGGCCGTGAGTGCGCCCAGCGGTCAGAACGCGGTGGCGTTGGCCGGGGCCAGGGGAGTGCGCAGCATCGCGTCGGCCAGCCCCAGCGCGCCGGGTGCGAGCTCCTCGACGCCGCCGGTCAGCCGCAGCGACCGCAGCGTGGCGCCGCCCAGATAGGCCGTGGCGAGGACCCGCTGCGACACCCGTAGCTCGGCCGGTTCGTCGGTGGTCGTGCACTCGGCGCCGTCACCGGTTGCCGTCAGCAGGAAGCGTCCGGTCCCGTACCCCCCGAGGTCGTCGTCGCGGACCTCGATCACGACCCGTCCCGGCACCGCGTAGCCCCGCGCCGCGAGCGCCGCGGGGACGTCGAGCAGCCGTAGCCAGATCCAGTCACCGGTGTAGCTCTGCTTCAGCGCCCGGCCGTCGCTCAGGAGCCAGCGCAGCTCCTCGTCCACGGCCAGGTTCGGCAGGGTGATCTCGTCGATCACGTCGATCCCGGCGAGGTAGGCGAGCAGGTCCTGGTAGGCCGCTGCGTTGGTGGCAAAGAGGTCCTCGACGACGATCGAGCCGAGCCGCCCGTCCAGCTCGAAGTCCCGGCTCACCTTCCAGGAGAGCAGGCCGTCGGGGCCTTGCGGGCCGTCATGCAGGAACCAGTGCGAGCGCTCGTTGCTCATCGGTTCGTAGCCGTCGAGGCCGAGGCGGCGTGCCCACCAGTCGCGCCTGCGCTGCACCTGGCCCGGCCGCTGCGCGCGGAAGCCTTCGAAGATCGCGGGGGCGTGACCGAGCAGTTCGTCCGGATCGACCTGGCGCACCCGGCCCGGATTGACGAAGCCGATCGGGCTCACGCGCGGCCGGTAGACGTAGTCGGCGCTCCACACCGCCGGGGCGTAGCCGAAGCGGCCGTAGATCGGCCACTCGGCGGCGACGAGGATCGAGAAGAGGTCGCCACGTGCCTTCGCGGCGGCCAGCGACTGGCTGATCATCGCGGTGAGGATGCCCTGCCTGCGGTGGGTGCCGGCGACCGTGACGGAGGTGACCGCGTCAGCCACGACGTCGCGGGTGCCGCCGTCGGGTCCGGGAATCGTGATCGCCAGCGGTTTGGTGGCCAGCGCCGCTACCCAGCGGCCGTGCTCCTGCATGCCCCAGGCGCGCTCGGGCAGCCAGGAGCGCCGCCAGCGGTCGACACGACGCGGGAAGTCGCTGTCGTACGGGTTGCCGAGCAGCCCGGTGGCCACCACCCGCAGCCATGCCTCGATCTCGTCGGCGGGGATGGGGTTGCTGATGTCGGGCGGCACGGGTCTCCTCAGATCCAGTCGATGTGGTTGTGCAGGTAGACGTAGCCGACGAAGCTGAACGCGTCGAGCAGGGTGTGTGCGATGACGAAGGGCCAGACCCGTCTGGTGCGCTGGAAGATCGTGCCGAAGATCAGCCCCATCACCATGTTGCCGAAGAAAGCACCGACCCCCTGGTAGAGGTGGTAGCTGCCCCGCAGCGTGGCGCTGGTGATCACCGCTCGCTCGTTCGACCAGCCGAGCTGTCGCAGCCGGGTGAGCATGAAGGCGAGCACTACCAGCTCTTCGGCGGCGCCGTTCTGGAAGGCGTCGAGCAGCAGCACCGGCACGCGGTACCAGACATCCGGGAACGAGACGACGATCAGGTGGCCGTTGAAGCCCAGCTCGTGGCTGAGCCAGACCAGGGCAAGGCCGGGCAACCCGATCAGCGCGGTGAGGCCCACCCCGCCGAGCAGCTCGCGCCGGCGGATCCGGTCGAGGCCGATACCAAGGCCGGGCCGGCCGAAGCTGCGCAGCAGGAGCACGACGACGAGGAAGGGCGGGCCGAGGCCGTTGAGCACCTGTGCCAGGTCGTCGAGCAGGTCGAGCCACTCGTGCACGGTGGCCGGTGCGCTGACCACCGAGACGTTGGCGTTGGCGATGCCGCCCTGAATGGTGATCTGGTCGCGGATCAGGGACAGCAGCGCCGTGAGGCCGGAGATGCCGAAGGACACCCCGAGGACGGCCCAGAGCTCGAGCCCGAAGTACTCACGCCGCCCGGCGGTGGTCTGCTCCGGGACGACGGCTGCGCTCACCCAGTCAGTGTGCCGGACGCCTCGCGCCGAGTTGTGACGTCCAGGCCGATCCGCGAGCTGATGTCCGCGCAGGAGGCGCAGATCTCCTCGGAGATGTAGCCGTGGCGCATGAGCACGCCGAAGATCGTGCAGCCGATGCAGTAACCGAAGACCCCTTCGAGGGTCGCCGCCACGACGATCATCGCCAGGAAGACGATCGCCAGGCCGTAGAGGCCCAGCGCCACGAAGAGGGTGGCCAGGCCGGTGACGACGAAGCCGATGGCCTGAGCGAAGCGCTTCGGCGGTCCGGCAACCATGCGGGGTTCCCCGAGCCGTGGTGCGATCACCCGGGTGGCGAGCTGCCCGAGCAGGCTCAGCTTCGGGCCGGTGAGTACCCGGCCCACGAAACCGGCGAAGAGCAGCGCCGTGAGCCAGAGCCAGCCATTGTCGACGGCGGTTCCGAGCACGATGGTGATGACCGCGAGGGTGAGTACGCCGACGGCGACGGTGCGTGCCGCCTTCTCGTTCACCGGGTTGGGGAAGCTGAAGAATGTGGATGCCACGCCCCAAGCGTACGCAGCGGCAGCCCCTTGTCTAGCGACGCAGTAGGGAAGCTACCGCGGGGTGAGTACCAGCGTCTGGGCGGTGCAGCCCAGCTCCCCGGCGACGTCGGAGAGGGTGCTGCGGCACAGCGCCGAGCCGTGTGCACCGAGATGGGTCCGCGCGTCGATGAGGATCCAG
>JAOPUX010000074.1 GCA_025963285.1 Jatrophihabitans sp. | reverse complement strand
GGGGCTCGACGGTCTTGGTGTGCTGCAGAACCTGCGGGCGGCCGGGTCGCAGGTCCCGGTTATCTTCCTGACCGCGCGCGACGCCGCCAGCGACCGCATCGTCGGGCTGCGGGCCGGCGCCGACGACTACGTGGTGAAGCCCTTCAGCATCGAGGAGCTGCTGGCGCGGGTGCACGCGGTGCTGCGGCGCTCGGCACCCGAGGCCGGACGCGAGGGCGTGCTTCACGTCGCCGACCTCGAACTGGACGAGAACAGTCACGAGGTCACCCGGGCCGGCAAGGAAGTCCATCTCACCGCCACCGAGTTCGAGCTGCTGCGCTACCTCATGCGCAACGAGCGGGTGGTGCTGTCGAAGACCCAGATCCTCGACCGGGTGTGGAAGTACGACTTCCAGGGCCAGTCGAACATCGTCGAGCTCTACATCGGCTACCTGCGCAAGAAGGTCGACGCCGCCGAACCGAAGCTCATCCACACCATCCGCGGCGCCGGCTACGTGATCAAGGCGCCGCGCGCGTGAGCTCTGCCTTGCGATGAGTGCTCCGCCGCCAGGGCCGCCGGCGCAGCCGCTCGTCGGGCCGGAGTTCCTGCCCTACGACGTCGAGCCGTCCACGGCGCTCCCGCCCCCGATCGCGTTCGACGACGAGGCGCTCCGTGAGCCCAGGCCGCCCCGCCGTCAGGTCAACTGGCGGGCGTGGCTCCCGCGCAGCCTCACCGCGCGGCTCGTCGCGGGCGTCGTCACCCTCGTGCTCGTGCTCGTGGTCATGACGAGCGGCGGCACGTACCTGGCACTGCGCTCTTTCCTGAACGATCGCCTCGGCCAGCAGGTCGATTCGGCAGCCCAGTCTGCCGCGGGATCACCCTGCTTCGCCGCGATCGTGGCAGGCGCGGCACCGCGATGCGGGCTGGATGGAGCCATCCGTTCAGGCCAGCACGAGTGGCTCTCGCTATTGAGTTCGTCCGGTTCGACGATCGACATCAGCACGAGTGGCGGAAGTGAGTTCACGGTCGTGAGCCTGCCCGCCTCGATCCGGCAGAAGATCGTCGCCGATCCCGGCCGTCACTTCGACTACACGCCACCAGGCGGCGAACAGCTCCGCGCGACGGCGGTTCAGCTGCCCGTCTCAGGTGGTTACGTCGTGATCGGGCTCTCCACCGGCGACGTGCACAACACCCTCCACCAGCTGTTACGCAAGGAGCAACTGATCGGGATCGCCGCGGTGCTGGTGGCACTCTTCGCCACGACCTACGGCGTGCAGTTCAGCCTGCGCCGTCTCAAGCGCGTGACTACGACGGCGCAGGAAGTGGCAGCTGAGCTCTCACCCGACGGCGCCGGGCTGGATCGGCGTGTGCCCGTGGTCGAGGAGGGCACTGAGGTCGGGCAGCTCGCCGAGTCGATGAACACGCTGCTCTCGGCCGTCGAGACGCAGTTCTCCGCGCGGCTGGAGTCCGAGCGGCGGATGCGGCAGTTCCTGGCCGACGCCTCCCACGAGCTGCGCACGCCGCTGACCTCGATCCGTGGCTACGCCGAGCTGGCCCGCATGCAGCGGGCCGCGGGGGACGCCGACGAGGACAACCTGGGGCGCATCGAGTCCGAGGGCACCCGGATGTCGCGGCTGGTCGAGGACCTGCTGATGCTGGCCCGCGGCGACCAGGACTCCATCCCGCGCACCGAGCTCGTCGACGTCGCCGAGCTGCTCGACGACGTCGTCAGCAGCTCCCGGGCCGCCTACCCGGATCGCCCGATCGAGCTGATCCCCACCCCGAGCTTCCACGTCGTCGGCGACCCGGACCAGCTGCTGAGAGCCATCCGGAACCTGGTCGGCAACGCGGTGGTGCACACCCCGCCGGGCCCGCCCATCCGGGTGCGCGGCGTACCGGACGGCACCGGCGTGGCCATCCAGGTGATCGACGGCGGCCCCGGGCTGCCCCCGGAGGAGGCGGCACACGTCTTCGAGCGATTCTGGCGCGCCGACAAGGCGCGTACCCGCGTGCGTGGTGGCAGCGGTCTCGGTCTGTCGATCGTCGCCTCCATCGTGCAGGCCCACGGCGGTGCGGTGCATTTCGAGAGCAGCGTCGAGGCGGGCAGCACGGTGACGGTATGGCTGCCCGGCGTGACGGCGCTGCCGGACGCAACTGCCTAGCGGCCGACGGGCACAATTGCTGCATGGCTCCGCGTGACAGTTCCGATCTCGACCCGGCCGTGGCGACGCGCCTCAAGCGCGACGCCGCCGGCCTGGTCGCCGCCGTCGTGCAGCAGTACGACTCCGGCGAGGTCCTGATGGTGGGCTGGATGGACGACGAGGCCCTGCACCGAACGCTCACCACCGGCCGCGCCACCTACTGGTCGCGGTCGCGCCGGGAGTACTGGGTCAAGGGTGCGACCTCCGGCCACGCCCAGTTCGTGAAGTCGGTGGCGCTGGACTGCGACGGTGACGCGCTGCTGGTGAAGGTCGACCAGGTCGGGGCCGCCTGCCACACCGGGGACCGCACCTGCTTCGACGCCGACGAACTCAACGTGGTGACCGCATGAGCATCACCCGTGCGGAGCTGGACGAACTGGTTCACACCCATCGCATGGTGCCGATCACCCGTACCCTCTTCGCCGATGCCGAGACCCCGGTGGGCGTCTACCGCAAGCTGGCCGACAGGCGCCCCGGTACCTTCCTGCTCGAATCCGCGGAGTCCGGCGCATCGTTCTCCCGCTGGTCGTTCGTGGGGGTGGGCGCGGTGGCCTCGCTGTCGGTGCGCGACGGTGGCGCCTACTGGACCGGGCAGGTGCCGAGCGGGGTACCCACCTCCGGCGACCCCCTCGCGGTGCTGGGTGCGGCGTGGCGGGCGATGAAGGGTCCGCGGCTGCCCGGCCTGCCGCCGCTGACCGGTGGCTTTGTCGGCTACCTGGCCTACGACGTGGTCCGCAGCATCGAGCGAATCCCGGACAAGGCCGTCGACGAGCTGGGGCTGCCGGAGCTGACGATGCTCCTCGTCACCGACCTGGCCGCCGTCGACCACCACCAGTGCAGCGTCGTGCTGATCGCCAACGCGCTGCTCGAGCCGGGGATGTCCGCCGACGAGCTCGACGCCGCCTACGCCGACGCCGTGCGCCGGCTCGATGTCATGCAGGCTGCGCTGGACACCCCGGCCGCCTCCACGGTCGCCACCGTCTCCGCGCTCGCCCCTCCCGCCGAAGCCGTCTCACGCACGCCGGAGGGTGAGTACCAGCCGGCCGTCGAGGCGGCGCTGGAGGCGATCCGGGCCGGTGAGGTCTTCCAGATCCAGGTCGGCCAGCGCTTCTCGGTGGCCACCTCGGCCGACCCGCTCGACGTCTACCGAGTGCTGCGCACCCTCAACCCGTCGCCGTACATGTACTTCCTGCGCACCGACGACGTCGACATCGTCGGCTGCAGCCCGGAGGCCCTCGTCACCGTCAAGGAGGGACGCGCGGTGCTGCACCCGATCGCCGGCACCCGCAAGCGGGGCGAGACGGCCGAGCGTGACGCCGCGCTGGCCGCCGAGCTGGTCAGTGACCCGAAGGAGCAGGCCGAGCACGTCATGCTCGTCGACCTGGCCCGCAACGACCTCGGCCGGGTCTCGGCACCGGGCAGCGTGCAGGTGGTGGAGTTCGGGGCGGTGGAGCGCTACAGCCACGTCTGGCACATCGTCTCGACGGTCGAGTCGGTGGTGGCCGACGGAAAGGACGCCTTCGACGTCCTCACCGCCACCTTCCCGGCCGGCACGCTCACCGGCGCGCCCAAGGTGCGCGCGATGGAGCTCATCGACGAGCTGGAGCCGGTGCGCCGTGGCATCTACGGCGGTGCCGTCGGCTACCTCGACGCCGCCGGTGACCTCGACGTCGCGATCGCGATCCGCACCGCGGTGATGATCGACGGCGTCGCTCACGTGCAGGCCGCGGCCGGTGTGGTGGCCGACAGCGTCCCGGCGCTCGAGGAGCTCGAAACGCGCAACAAGGCGCGGGCGGTGCTGCAGGCCATCGGCACGGCCGAAACCCTGCAGGCAGTCAGCGGAGGCGCATGAACGCGCGCGCGCAGTTCGGGGTCGCCCTGGGGCTGCAGCTCATCGGGGCCGGGGTCACCGCACTCGTCGCCACCCGTGAGTGGCAGACGATCGTCACTCCGCGAGAGGCGCAGCAGCCGGCCGTCCTGGCGGTGGCCGGCCGTACCCTCGACAACGCCCCGCTCGCGCTCGGGCTGGTCGGGCTGGCCGGCGTGGTGGCGATCCTCGCCACCCAAGGGCTGGTGCGCCGCGGGATCGGAGTGCTCGTGGCGCTGGCCGGCGCGGGCGTCGTCTGGCGCTCGGCTGCCGCGCTCGGCGCGGTGAGCGCGTCCCGGGCGCGGACGCTGGTGCGTGACAAGCAGCCGCGCGTCACGCTCTCGGACACCGTCGTTCCGCACGTCACCACCCACCCGGTCTGGGGCGGCCTCTCGATCGTCGGCGGGGTGATCGTCGTCGGGGCCGGGGTGCTCATCGCCCTGCTCGGCGGGCGATGGGCAGCGATGTCGGCCCGGTACGAACGGCCCGCCGCAGCTCCGGATGCCGAGCAGGCACGCATCCTCGCCCACCGATCGCTCTGGAACGCGCTCGATCGCGGTGAGGACCCGACCGCCCGGACCTGACGGCAGCCGACTGTGACCCACTGCCGAGCAGTGGATCCTGCGCGGTTACCCTCACATGACAGGGTTCTCGACACAGACCGGGGGGAGTCGGATCCGTGAGTGATGTGCTGAACGAGATCATCGCCGGTGTCCGTGCTGACACCGCTGAGCGCGAGGCGCTCCTCTCCCTCGATGCGGTCAAGGCGCTCGCCGCCGCGGCTCCGGCCGCGAAGGATGCGCTTGCCGCGCTCCGGGCTCCGGGCGTCGGCGTCATCGCCGAGGTGAAGCGCAGCAGCCCGTCCAAGGGTGCGCTGGCCAACATCAGCGATCCGGCCGCGCTTGCCGTCGAGTACCAGGCCGGCGGTGCGCGCATGATCAGCGTCCTCACCGAGCAGCGTCGCTTCGGTGGTTCTCTCGACGACCTCGACGCCGTGCGCGCCCGCGTGCGCGTGCCCGTGCTGCGCAAGGACTTCGTCTTCGGCTCCTACCAGGTGCACGAGGCGCGCGCCCACGGCGCCGACGTCGTGCTTCTGATCGTCGCCGCGCTGGACCAGAACACGCTGATCGGCCTCCGCGAGCGCATCGAGTCACTCGGCATGACTGCCCTCGTCGAGGTGCATACCGAGGACGAGGCGAGCCGGGCGCTGGATGCCGGCGCGCGCGTCATCGGCGTCAACGCCCGCAATCTGAAGACCCTGGAGGTCGATCGCTCGACCTTCGAGCGGATCGCGCCGGGGCTGCCCACCGACATCGTGAAGATCGCCGAGTCCGGCGTGCGTGGCCCGCTCGACCTCATCGAGTACGCCGCCGCAGGTGCCGATGCCGTACTGGTGGGCGAGGGCCTGGTCACCACCGCCGATCCGCGCCACGCGGTGGCCGAGCTCGTCACCGCCGGTGCGCACCCGGCAACGCCACGCGCTTCCCGCTGACGCGGCTCGGGTCAGCCGGACCGGGGCGCAGCGCCCCACGTGGTGTTTCAGTGATCGAGGCTGTTGCGCGCGTCGTTGACCAGCGCCGCCACCTTGGCCGCCTTCAGCCCGGTGTTGACGCTCACCATGTACCCGACGGTCTGCTTGTCGGCCCAGACGCAGATCTGCTCCGAGATCTGACCGAGATCGAACTTCGTGCAGCCGACCGAACCGCCGTTGGAGCCAGCAGGGTAGGTGGTGAAGGGGCCGACGCCCGACGCGCCGCTGCTGCTGAGAGATGACGCGTTGAGCTGAGGGAAGGCGCTGGCCCGGGCGGCCAGGATGACGATCCGATTCGTCGGCGCCGTGCCATTGGAGTAGACGCCGATGGTCGACTGGGAGAAGAACTTGCCGAGGGTGCCGCTGGAGCCATAGGCGCCCTGGATCGACTCGCGGATCTGGTCGACGCTGGCGTCGGTGGTCCGGGTGTACGAGCCGAGCGTGCTCGGCATGACCAGCGCGCCGGTGGCGCTGGGTGTCTTGGAGCCGCTGCTGCTGCCGAGGGTCAGGCCGAGCACCACGCCGACGACGACGACCACGGCCACGGCAGCGATGACGATCTTGAGACGACTGCGCGAGCGCGGCTGCTCGGGCAGGCCCTCCAGCGGGTAGCCGGGGGTGCCGTAGGGCGGCTGACCGTACTGCCCGTATTGGGGCTGCCCGTACTGGCCGTTGAGCGGCTGGCCGTACTGGTCGTACTGCGGCTGGGCAGCGTTGTACTGCGGCTGGGCGGGGTTGTACTGGGGAGGCCCGTACTCCGGTTGCTGCGGCGCGCCGTACTGCGGCTGCGGAGCGGAGTAGGGCGATGGCGTGCCGTACTGCGGCGACTCGTGCTGCGGCTGCTGCGGCGCGCCGTACTGCGGCTGGGGAGCGGTGTAGGGCGATGGCGTGCCGTACTGCGGCGACTCGTGCTGCGGCTGCGGAGCGGCGTACGGCGGCGGGGTGTAGGGCGGCGGCTCGGGCTGGTTGCCGCTGCCGCTGTTGGGGTCGATGGGTTCGTCCACCACTGTCTCCCGAGTGTCGAGCCGTGCGCATCGCTGATGCTGAGTAGCTCCGACCATAGATCAACCTGACAGCACCCGAATATCCCGGTGAGAAGCCCGGTAGGCTCGGCTGCATGGTTGGTCAGTCCTGCGGCGCCGTCGAGTGCCGTGGCGGTCGATGGCGTTGGTGACGTTGCACGTCATCGACCCCATCGCCGTTCCCTGTTGAGGAGTACCGACCCATGACGCATCCGCACGCCACCCTGCCCCCCGTGATCGTCCCCGATGCCACCGGGCACTTCGGCGCCTACGGTGGGCGCTTCGTCCCCGAGGCGCTGGTGGCCGCCATCGACGATCTCACCGAGGCCTTCCACGCCACTCAGGCCGACCCGCAGTTCCGGGCCGAGCTCGCCGGCCTGCTGCGCGACTACACCGGCCGCCCGTCCCCACTCACCGACGTCCACCGGTTCAGCGAGGTGGCCGGCGCACGGGTGCTGCTCAAGCGCGAGGATCTCAACCACACCGGCTCGCACAAGATCAACAACGTCCTCGGCCAGGCGCTGCTCACCAAGCGCATCGGCAAGAAGCGTGTGATCGCCGAGACTGGCGCGGGCCAGCACGGTGTAGCGACGGCCACCGCCGCGGCGCTGATGGACCTCGAGTGCACCGTCTACATGGGCGAGGAGGACACCCGCCGCCAAGCGCTCAACGTCGCCAGGATGCGGCTGCTCGGTGCTGAGGTCGTCCCCGTCACCACCGGCTCGCGCACGCTCAAGGACGCGATCAACGAGGCGATGCGTGACTGGGTCACGAACGTCGAGAGCACCAACTACGTCTTCGGCACCGTTGCCGGGCCGCACCCGTTCCCGCTGATGGTGCGCGAGTACCAGCGCGTGATCGGCGACGAGGCGCGCGAGCAGATCCTGGAACGGGTCGGACGGCTGCCCGACGTCGTCGCGGCGTGTGTCGGGGGCGGCTCCAACGCCATCGGGATCTTCACCGCGTTCGTCCCCGACTCGCAGGTGCGCCTGGTGGGGCTCGAGGCAGGTGGCGACGGCATCGACACCGGTAGGCACGCCTCGTCGATCACCGGGGGGGTGCCAGGGGTGCTGCACGGTGCCCGCTCGTACCTCCTCCAGGACGAGAACGGTCAGACGATCGAGTCGCACTCGATCTCAGCCGGGCTCGACTACCCGGGCGTCGGCCCAGAGCACTCCTACCTCAACGACATCGGCCGCGCCGAGTACCGGCCCATCACCGACGCCGAGGCCATGGACGCCTTCGCGCTGCTCTCGCGCACCGAGGGCATCATCCCGGCGATCGAGTCGGCCCACGCCCTGGCCGGGGCCCTCAAGCTGGGCAAGGAGATCGGCCCGGAAGGCATCATTCTGGTGAACCTCTCCGGCCGCGGCGACAAGGACGTCGAGACGGCGTCGAAGTACTTCGGGATCGCACCGTGACGGCGCTGGGTGACACCCTGGCCAAGGCGAAGGCAGACGGGCGCGCGGCCCTGATCGGCTACCTGCCTGTCGGTTACCCGTCGGTGCAGGTCTCGATCGACGGGATGCTGGCGATGGTGGCCGGTGGCTGCGACATCATCGAGATCGGCGTGCCCTACAGCGACCCGGTGATGGACGGCCCCACGATCCAGGCCGCGGCCGAGCCGGCCGTGCAGGCCGGGGTGGGCATCGCCGACGCGCTGCGGGCCGTCACCGCCGTCAGCGAGGCCGGTGCCGCCGCCGTGATCATGAGCTACTGGAACCCGATCGACCGCTACGGCGTGGCCCGCTTCGCCGCCGACCTGGCCGCGGCGGGCGGCTCCGGAGTGATCACCCCGGACCTCATCCCGGACGAGGCCGGCGACTGGCTCGCCGCCGCCGACGAGCACGGGCTCGACCGGGTCTTCCTGGTGGCGCCGTCGTCCACCGACGCCCGGATCGTCTCCACGGCCGCCGCCTCGCGGGGCTTCGTCTATGCGGCCGCGGTCATGGGCGTCACCGGCGCGCGGGAGTCGGTCAGCTCGGCGGCACGGGAGCTGGTGGCCCGGTTCCGCGCTCTCGCGCCGGAGATGCCGGTCTGCGTCGGGCTGGGCGTCTCCACCGGTGCACAGGCCGGCGAGATCGCTGCCTTCGCCGATGGCGTGATCGTCGGGTCGGCCTTCGTGCGCCGGCTGCTCGACTCCCCGGACGCCGCGGGAGTGGCCGCAGCGGGAGACCTGGCGCGCGAACTGGCCGCCGGCATCCGTTCCTGACCCGATTGTGCAACTCTCGCCGCCGCTGAGGCGGCGAGAGTTGCACAATCGGGAAAACCTCAGGGGATCAGCAGCAATTTGCCGGTGGTCGCCCGTCCCTCCAGTGCCTCGTAGGCATCCGCGGCGCGCTCGAGCGGGTAGCGGCCGCCGACCTCGAGCCGTAGCCGGCCGTCGGCGATCGCGCCGAGCACCTCGCCGGAGCGCCAGAGCAGCTCCTCGCGAGTGGCGACGTAGTGGGCCAGGGTCGGCCGGGTGACGAAGAGCGAGCCGGCGGCATTGAGCCGCTGCAGGTCGAAGGGCGGCACCTGGCCGCTGGCACCACCGAAGAGCGCGAGCATCCCACGGCGGCGCAGCGACGCGAGCGAGGCCTCGAACGTCGCTTTGCCGACCCCGTCGTAGGCCACGTGGACGCCGCCGTCAGAGGCCTCGCGCACCGCCGCGGCGAGGTCGTCGATCTCGTCGTAGCGCAGCACCACGTCGGCACCGGCGGCCTCGGCGATCGCCACCTTCGCCGCGCTGCCGACAGTGGCCACCACGTGGGCCCCACGAGCCTTGGCCAGCTGGACGAGCAGCTGCCCGACGCCGCCGGCCGCGGCATGGACGAGCACCCGGTCACCGGCCTGGATCGGGTACGTCGACGTGGTGAGGTAGTGAGCGGTCATGCCCTGGAGCATCGCGGCGCACGCGACGTCGGCGGCCAGCGTGTCGGGCACGGGCACGACCCGGTCTGCGGCTGCCAGCGCATACGTGGCCATGGCGCCGCGGGCCTCCGTGGTGGCCACCACCTGCCCGACCTCGGTGGCGGTGACGCCCGGCCCCACCGCCACCACCGTGCCCGCGAACTCATCGCCGAGCACGAACGGCGTCGGAATCGGGTAGATGGCCTCGCGCTTGTAGACGTCGATGAAGTTGACGCCGGCCGCGGCGACCTCCACCAGCACCTGCCCCGCCCCCGGCTCCGGCACCGGCAACGCCTCGACGGCGAGCACGCCCCGCCCGCCGGGGGTGGTGACGACGAGGGCGCGGTGGGTGCTCGGAACGTCAATCGTGGGCATGGAATCAACATAGCCAGCACCCGCCAGCTACCGTGTGGACGTGCATCCGGTGGCATTTCTCCCCAGCCCGTCACAGAGCGTGTGGCATCTCGGTCCGTTCCCGATCCGCGCCTACGCCCTCTGCATCGTCGCTGGCATCCTGGTGGCGCTCTGGGTGACCTCGCGCCGGATGGTCGAGCGGGGGGGAACCAAGGAAGACGTCTGGGACATCTCCGGCTGGGCGGTGGTCTTCGGGATCATCGGTGGCCGGCTCTATCACGTCTTCTCCGACCCGGAGCTCTACTTCGAGGGCAAGCCGGGCACCCACCCGCTGGACGCCTTCAAGATCTGGGACGGTGGTCTCGGTATCTGGGGCGCCGTGGCCCTCGGCGGTGTCGGTGCGCTGATCGGCTGCCGGCGCAAGGGTGTGAAGTGGACCTCGTACGCCGACGCCGTGGCGCCGGGCCTGGTGCTCGCGCAGGGCATCGGCCGCTGGGGCAACTGGTTCAACAACGAGCTCTTCGGCGGCCCGACGAGCCTGCCGTGGAAGCTGCAGATCCACTGCCTGAGCGTCACCGTCGGTCACGCCCAGGCCGGTGGGGTGGCTGACGGCGGCCACGCCTGCCCGCCGGGCAGCACGATCGCCGGCTACTTCCAGCCGACCTTCCTCTACGAGTCGCTCTGGGACATCGCCCTGGCCGGCGTGCTGATCTACCTCGACCGTCGCTTCCGGTTGGGCCGTGGCAACCTGCTGGCCACCTACGTCATGGGCTACACGCTGGGCCGGATCTGGATCGAGGCGCTGCGCAGCGACCCCGCCAACCACATCCTCGGGCTGCGGCTCAATATCTGGACCTGCATCATCGTCTTCCTCATCGGCGCGATCTGGTTCGTCCGCCACGGCGGCTTCCAGGCGGAGCGTGAGCTGACGCCCTACACCGGCGAACGGGCCGGCAGCGAGCCAGCAGACGAGGACAGGCCAGTGGACGGTGGCGAGCCGGTGGGCGTCGAGGGAGGCAGCGATGACGGAGCAGGTGACTGAACCGTCGTCCTCAGGCAGCTCGGAGATCCACCACGACCATCGTGATGTCACCGGCGGCTGGCTGCGCCCCACCGTCTTCGGGATGATGGACGGCCTGGTCTCCAACTTCGCGCTCATCGTCGGCTTCTCCGGCGGGCACGCGTCGAGCACCACGGTCTCCCTGGCCGGGCTCGCCGGGCTCGTTGCCGGGGCGGGCTCCATGGCCACCGGCGAGTACGTCTCGGTGCAGAGCCAGAACGAGTCCACCAAGGCCGAGCTGGCCGTCGAGCGGCACGAGTTGGAGCACAACGCCAAGGCCGAGCTGCACGAGCTCGCCCAGTCCTTCGTGGCGCGAGGCGTGGAGCCCGAGCTCGCCCGGAAGGTGGCCGAGCAGCTCTCGCGCGATCCGGAGCAGGCGCTGCTCATCCACGCGCAGGAGGAGCTGGGCATCGACCCCACCCAGCTGCCCAGCCCGATGACGGCCGCGATCTCCTCGCTGCTGAGCTTCAGCTTCGGCGCCCTGCTGCCGGTGCTGCCCTACCTGCTCGGCGCCAACACCGTGCTGATCTCGCTGATCGTCGCGGTGGCGGGGCTCTTCATCGCCGGCGCGCTCACCTCACGCTTCACCGTCCGTGGCTGGGCCTTCAGCGGCTCGCGGCAGCTGGTCCTCGGGGCCTTCGCCGCTGCGATCACCTACGGCGCGGGCCTGCTCTTCCACGTCTCGGTGTCGTGACCGCTCCGGGCATCGCCCGGGGGGAGCTGGTGGCGATCGCGATCGGTCCGGCCCTCGACGTCGGGTTCGCCACGGCAACCGGCAGCTGGGCGGGTGCGCTCCCGGAGGTGCTGACGCTGGAGGCGGAGTGCCGTCCGCGCTGGGTCTGGTGGTCGGCCGCCACCGCCGGTCCGCTCGTGGCGGCCGGGGCCGTGCTCGCAACCTGCTGGGACGTGGCCGCGGTGCACCGGCTGATCTTCGGCGGCTGGCACGCCGACCCCGCGCTCGTCTGGGCCGCGCTGCACGACCTGCCCACCGACACCATCCCCGGCCTCGGCCAGCTCGACCTGCTGGCCCCGGCGGGCGACGACAGCGGGGACCTCGACGAGCCGGTGCGGCCGGACGGGCACCTGCGGGCGGAGTGGACCGGGGGTGGCTGGTCGCGCGACAGCCAGCGGCTGCAGCGCTGGGCGGCGCTGGCGCTGCGGGTGGCGGGACTGCAGCGAGGACGGATCGCCACCCCGGCGCACGCGGCGGCGGTGGGGTCGGAGTCCGGCGCGGAGCTGCTCTGCGTCGAGCTTGCCCACGGTGGCCTGCCGCTCGACCGCGGTGTCGCCGAACGGCTGATCACCCCGATGATCGGCCCGCGGCCGGCCACGCCCGACGAGGCGGAGGCACAGCGCCGGCGGCGTGACGAGCTGGTGCTGCAGCACGTTCCCGGCCGTGAGGTGGACCTGCGCAATCCCGCCCAGGTGAAGGCGCTGCTCGTCGGGCTGGGCTTCGACGTCCCGGACACGCGTTCGTGGCGGCTGGAGCCCTTCGTCGGGGCCCATCCGGTGATCGAGGCGTTCCTGGCGTGGCGCAAGGCCGAGCGGATAGCGACGACCTACGGCTACTCGTGGCTCGACGAGAACGTCGGCGCGGACGGACGGCTCCGGGGCCCCTGGACGGGCAGCGACGGCGCGGCGGGCCGGATGACCGCGGGCGCGGGGCTGCACAACATGCCGGCCGAACTGCGACCCGCGGTGGTCGCCGAGCCGGGCCAGGTGCTGGTGCGCGCCGACCTCGGCCAGATCGAGCCGCGGGTGCTCGCGGCCGTCTCCGGCGACGCCGCCCTGGCTGCGGCGACCCTGGACGACGACCTCTACGCCCCGGTGGCCGCCCGGCTGCGGGTCGAGCGGCCGGTGGCCAAGGTGGCGGTGCTCGCGGCGATGTATGGGCAGACGTCGGGGACGGCGGGGGAGGCCCTCAAGGGGCTCGAGTCGGCCTATCCGACGGCGATGCAGTACCTGCGCGCCGCCTCGGAGGAGGGGCGGGCCGGGCGTGACGTCCGCACCTACGGCGGCCGGCTGGTGCGGATGTGGCCCACGCCGGCGGGGGTGGACGAGACCGCCGCACGCAGCCTGGCCGCCGCCCGCGGTCGCTTCGCCCGCAACGCGATGGTGCAGGGTGCCGCAGCCGAGCTCTTCAAGGCCTGGGCACTCACGGTGCGCGCGCGCAGCGGTGCGCGGATCGTGCTCTGCCTGCACGACGAACTGCTGCTCCAGGCTCCGGCGGGGGAGGGTGAGGAGGTTGCCCGGGCACTGCATCGTTGCTTGGACGAGGCTGCCGCGAGATGGTTCAGGGGCAGCCCGGTGCGGTTCGTCGCCGACGTCAGCGTCGTGAGCCGCTGGTCGGACGCGAAGGGCTGAACCGGTCCTTGCCATACCGACCAGTCGGTCGGTACGGTCGCGGACGTGACCGAACTCCCCGGCCTCGACCTGGCCGCCCTCACCCGCTGGCTCGACGCCGAGCACCCGGGGCTGCGAAACGGTGACCTCGCCGGCGAGGTGATCGCCGGGGGCAAGTCCAACCTCACCTACCGCGTCACCGACGGCTCGAGCACCTGGGCGCTGCGCCGGCCGCCGTTGGCCCACGTGCTGCCCACCGCGCACGACATGGCCCGCGAGTACCGGGTGATCAGCGCCCTGCAGCCCACCGACGTGCCGGTGGCCCAGGCGGTGACGCTCTGCGAGGACCGCGAGGTGCTGGGTGCGCCCTTCTACCTGATGTCCTTCGTCGACGGCGTCGTACTGGACAAGCCGCAGGTACTGGCCAACCTGACCCCGGAGCTGGCGCGTTCGACCTCCGAACAGCTGATCGACACGCTCGTCGAGCTGCACTCGGTGGACCCGGCGAGCGTCGGGCTGGCCGACTTCGGCAGGGCCGACGGCTTCCTGGCCCGGCAGGTGCGGCGCTGGCACCAGCAGTGGCAGGCATCGGAGACCGAGCCCCGTGCCGTGCTCGACGAGGCCATCAGCCGTCTCAACGAGACGCTGCCCGAGCAGTCCGCACCCGGCATCGTGCACGGTGACTACCGGCTCACCAACGTCATGTACCGGCCGGACCTGTCCGGCATCGCCGCCGTCGTCGACTGGGAAATGTCGACGCTGGGCGATCCGCTCACCGATGTCGGGATGTTCGTGGTCTACCAGACGCTCTCGGCCCAGGACGACTTCGTGATGCCCCGGATGAGTCCCGACGACGGCTGGCCCACCGCGGCGGAGCTGGTGGCCCGCTACGACGCAGGCTCGCAGCGCAGCATCGCGCACCTGGACTGGTACATCGGCTTCGGCTACTTCAAGCTCGCGGTGATCGCCGAGGGCATCCACCACCGCTACCTGCAGGGCAAGACGGTCGGCGAGGGCTTCTCGCACTTCGGTGCGGCCGTTCCGCAGCTGCTCGCGGCTGCCATCGCATCCGTCGCCAAGAGATAGGGACCCCATGGACTTTCAGCACAGCGAGCGCTCCCAGGCGCTGCAGGAGCAGCTCGCGACGTTCCTCGACCAGCACGTCTACCCGGCCGAGCAGACGTTCGAGGAGCAGGCCGCGGCCAACCGTGCCGCAGGCCAGCCGTTCCAGACGCCGGCCGTCCTCGCCGGCCTGAAGGACGTCGCGCGTCAGCAGGGGCTCTGGAACCTCTTCCTGCCCGACGATAAGCACGGTGCCGGGCTGTCGGTGCTCGACTACGCGCCGCTGGCCGAGCTCTCCGGCCGGTCGGTGGCGATCGCGCCCGAGGCCATGAACTGCTCGGCTCCCGACACCGGGAACATGGAGCTGATGGCGATGTTCGGTACGCCCGAGCAGCACGAGCAGTGGCTCACCCCTCTGCTCAACGCCGAGATCCGCTCCTGCTTCTCGATGACCGAGCCGGCCGTGGCCTCCTCGGACGCCACGAACATCGCGCTGACGATCACGCGCGATAACGACGGCTACCTCGTCAACGGCCGCAAGTGGTGGTCAACCGGCGCGATGCGCCCGGAGTGCAAGATCGCGATCGTCATGGGGGTCAGCGATCCCGACGCCGCGCGGCACGCCCGCCACTCGATGATCCTCGTCCCGCTAGACACCCCCGGTGTGACGATCGAGCGCTCGACCACGGTCTTCGGCTACGACGACGGCCCGCACGGCGGCCACGGTGTCATCCACTACGACAACGTCCGGGTGCCGCTCTCGAACATCCTCGGCCCGCAGGGGGGCGGCTTCATGATGGCCCAGGCCCGGCTCGGCCCCGGCCGCATTCACCACTGCATGCGCTCGCTGGGCATGGCCGAGCGGGCGTTGGAGCTGATGTGTGCCCGCGCGGCGTCGCGCACCACGTTCGGCCAGACGATCGCCTCGCAGGGTGTCGTACAGGAGTGGATCGCCGAGTCCCGTCTGGCCATCGAGCAGGCCCGGTTGCTGGTGCTCAAGGCAGCCTGGCTCATCGACAACGTCGGTGCGAAGGGCGCCCGGACCGAGATCGCCGCCATCAAGGTGGCTGCCCCCCGAGCCGCCTCGTTCGTGCTCGACAAGGCCATCCAGGTGCATGGCGCCGCCGGCGTCGATCACGGCGTGCCGCTGGCCGAGATGTGGGCCGGGCTGCGCACGCTGCACCTGGCCGACGGCCCCGACGAGGTGCACCTGCGCACGATCGCCCGCCAAGAGCTTCGCGGCGTGGCCACGAGTTGACCCGGGCGGACACGAGTTGACGCGGACGGACACGACGATGGCCACGGCACGGGAGCGGGTGCTCGAGGCCGCGGTGGAGCTCTTCGCCGCCCAGGGTTACAGCGCCACGAGCGTCTCCCAGGTGATCGAGCGGGCCGGCCTCACGAAGGGCGGTTTCTACCACCACTTCGCCAGCAAGGATCAGCTGCTCTACGAGATCTACGGCGATCTCATCGGCCGTCAGCTCGGGGCGATGGAGGAGATCCTGGCGCGGCAGCTGTCACGCGCCGAGACGCTGCGGCTGCTGATTCTCGACCTCGTCGAGTCGACGGCCCGCAGCGCCTCCCAGGCGCTCGTCTTCTGGCGCGAGCTGCACCACCTTGGCGACGAGCGGACCGCCGAGTACCGGCGCGAGCGGCGGCGCTTCCACGAGGCCGTACAGCGCCTGATCGCAGACGGGCAGCGGGCCGGCGAGTTCGGCACCGCGGCCTCGGCCGAGACCGTTACCTTCACGATCTTCGGCGTGATCAACGAACTGCCGATCTGGTACCGCCCGACCGGCCGCAAGCGTCCCGCTCAGATCGCGGCCGAACTGGCCGACTTCGTCCTGACAGGTTTGGAGATCAATCGTGGCTGACCGCACCGGATGGGGCCTCACCATCCCGCAGATCGGTGCGCCGCTGCTGGCGCACGCCGAGCTGATCCCGCTGCTGCCGGGCTTCGGCTACACCGACGTCTGGTCGGCGGAGACCAACGGCACCGATGCGTTCACCCCGCTGGCGCTGGCCTCGGTCTGGGAGCCGACGCTGCGGCTGGGCACCGCGATCGTGCCCGTCTTCACCCGTGGTCCGGCGCTGATCGCGATGTCGGCGGCCGCCATGGCCGAGGCGGCACCCGGCCGCTTCGTGCTCGGTCTCGGCGCCTCGAGCCCGGTGATCGTCGGGGCGTGGAACGGCGTGCCGTTCGAGGAGCCGTACAAGCGCACCCGCGACGTGCTGCGGGTAGTGCGCTCGGCACTGGCCGGCGAGCGGGTCGACGGCGAGTTCGACAGCTTCACCATCAAGCGCTTCAAGCTCGACCAGGCCCCCGCCACCCCGCCGAAGATCATGGTTGCTGCCCTGCGGGCCCAGATGCTGCGGCTGGCCGGGCGCGAGGCCGACGGCGCGATCCTCAACTGGCTGGCCTCCTACGACGTCGCGCAGTGTGTCGAGGCGGTCGGCAACCCCGAGGCCGAGATCGTCGCCCGGATCTTCGTCTGCCCGACCGAGGACACCGCCTACGCCCGCCAGCTGGGGCGCACGCTGATCTCGACCTACCTCACCGTGCCGGCCTACGCGGCCTTCCATGACTGGGTCGGCCGCGGCCCGGCGCTGGCGGCGATGCATGCCGCCTGGGCGGCCGGCGACCGCAAGGGCGCCGCCGCCGCGATCCCCGACGAGGTGGTCGACGACCTGGTGCTGCATGGCTCGCCGGAGTCAGTCCGCGACCAGGTGCAGGCCTACGCCGATGCGGGGGTCGACACGCCGGTCATCGCCCTGCTGCCCACGCCGGAAATGGGGACGGCCGCCGGGCTCGTCGACGTCATCGGCCGCCTCGGACCGGAGCGAGCACAGTGAACATCGAGGGATCGGTCGTCGTCATCACCGGCGGGGGCAGCGGCATCGGTGCCGCCCTGGCCCGCCGCTTCACCGCTGACGGGGCCGCGGCGGTGATCGTGGTCGACCGCAACGGCGCCGCGGCACAGGCCGTGGCCGACGAGATCGGCGGCACGAGTGTCGAGTGCGACGTCACCGACCCGGTGGCTGTGGCCGCCCTGGTGGAGCAGACGATCGACGCCCACGGCCGCATCGACCTCTTCTGCTCCAACGCCGGCATCACCACCGGAGTGGAGCTCGACGACCCGGAGGACCTCTGGCACAAGGCCTTCGAGGTGAACCTGATGGCGCACGTCTACGCAGCGCGGGCCGTGGTGCCGCACATGGTCGCCCGCGGCAGCGGCTACCTGCTCAACACCGCCTCTGCCGCCGGGCTGCTCACCTCACCCGGTGACGCGCCGTACGCGGTGACCAAGCACGGCGCCGTGGCCTTCGGCGAGTGGCTGGCGGTGACCTACGGCGACCAGGGGATCGGGGTCAGTGTGCTCTGCCCGATGGGCGTGGCGACCCCGCTGCTCATGGACCCGCTCGCCGCCGGCGAGCCGGGCGCACAGGCCGTGGCGGCCTCCGGGGAGATCCTCGACGCCGATTTCGTGGCCGGGGTGGTGGCCGCGGGGCTCGCCGAGGGGACCTTCCTGATCCTGCCCCACCCGCAGGTCGGTACGTTCTGGGCACAGAAGGCGTCGAATCCCGATCGTTGGCTGGCCGGCATGCGCCGGCTCATCTCACCGCTGAAGCACTGAAGGAGAACTCGAACATGGCTGGAGTACAGGGGCGCGTCGCGCTCGTCACCGGAGCGGCTCAGGGGATCGGCGCGGGAATCGCCACCCACCTCGCCGCGGGCGGAGCGAAGGTCGGCGTGCTGGACCTCTCCCTCGACGCCGCGCAGGCGGTCGTCGACGAGATCACGGCCGCCGGCGGTTCCGCGCTGGCGCTGGCAGCAGACGTCTCGAAGGGCGACCAGGTGCAGGCCGCCGTCGACGCGCTCGTGGCGGAGTTCGGCGGGCTGCACATCCTGGTGAACAACGCTGGCGTGCTGCGCGACAACCTGCTCTTCAAGATGAGCGAGGAGGACTGGGACATCGTCATGTCCGTCCACCTCAAGGGCGCGTTCCTCTGCAGCAAGGCCGCGCAGAAGCACATGATCGACGCGAAGTACGGCCGGATCATCTCGATGTCCTCGACCTCGGCCACCGGTAACCGCGGCCAGGCGAACTACTCGACCGCCAAGATGGGGCTGCAGGGCCTCACCAAGACGCTCGCCATCGAGCTCGGCCCGTTCGGCGTCACCGCCAACGCCATCGCCCCCGGCTTCATCGAGACGGCGATGACGAAGGCCACCGCCGAGCGGATCGGCACCACGATCGAGGGCATGCGTGAGGCCGTGGCCGCGACGGTGCCCGTCCGCAAGGGTGGCCTGCCCGCCGACATCGCCAACGCCGTCGCCTTCTTCGCCGGCGAGGAGGCCGGCTACGTCACCGGTCAGGTGCTCTACGTCGACGGTGGCTCCGAGCTCGTCTGACCTCCGCCCTGCCCGACCCAAGTCGCCGAGTGGCCGCTGAGCCGCCGAGTGGCCGCTGAGCCGCCTTGGCCGCTGAGCCGCCGAGTGGCCGCCCGAAGGTAGCCACTCGGCGCACAGGCGGCCACTCGGCGGAACGGGGCCGTTCGACGGCCAGGAGACGTAGGCTGGTCGGGCACCCTCCAGCGAAGGACCTCTCTTGTTTGACACGCTCTCCGACCGGCTCGGCGCGGTCTTCACCAACCTGCGCGGCAAGGGCCGGCTCTCCGACGCGGACATCGACGCCACCGCGCGCGAGATCCGCATCGCCCTGCTCGAGGCCGACGTCGCGCTGCCGGTGGTCAAGGAGTTCATCAACTCCCTCAAGGAGCGGGCCCGCGGCGAGGAGGTCTCCAAGGCGCTCAACCCGGCCCAGCAGGTCATCAAGATCGTCAACGAGGAGCTCGTCCAGATCCTGGGTGGCGAGACCCGGCGGCTGCAGTTCGCCAAGAACCCGCCCACGGTGATCATGCTCGCGGGGCTGCAGGGCGCCGGTAAGACCACGCTGGCCGGGAAGCTCAGCTACTGGCTGCGGCAGCAGGGTCACGCCCCGCTGCTCGTGGCCTGCGACCTGCAGCGCCCGAACGCCGTCAACCAGCTGCAGGTGGTGGGCGAGCGCGCCGGCGTGGCCGTCTTCGCCCCGGAGCCGGGCAATGGTGTCGGCAACCCGGTGCAGGTGGCCCGCGACTCGATCGACTTCGCCCGCCGGGCCCAGCACGACATGGTCATCGTCGACACCGCCGGCCGCCTCGGCATCGACGCGGAGATGATGCAGCAGGCCAGCGACATCCGCGACGCGGTGCAGCCGCAGGAGATCCTCTTCGTCGTCGACGCGATGGTCGGGCAGGACGCGGTGAACACCGCCGAGGCCTTCCGTGACGGCGTCGGCTTCACCGGAGTGGTGCTCACCAAGCTCGACGGTGACGCCCGCGGCGGCGCGGCCCTGAGCGTCCGGGAGATCACCGGCCAGCCGATCATGTTCGCCTCCAACGGCGAGAAGCAGGAGGACTTCGACGTCTTCCACCCGGACCGGATGGCGAGCCGGATCCTCGGCATGGGCGACATGCTCACCCTCATCGAGACTGCCCAGCAGCACTTCGACGAGGCCGAAGCCGAGAAGATGGCCGCCAAGCTGGCCTCGGGCAACCAGTTCACCCTCGAGGACTTCCTCGACCAGCTCACCGCGATCCGCCGGATGGGCCCGATCGGCAACCTGCTCGGGATGATGCCCGGCATGGGTCAGATGAAGGACGCCCTAGCTCAGGTCGACGACCGCGATCTCGACCGCACCGCAGCGATCATCCGTTCGATGACGCCGGCCGAGCGGGAGAACCCGAAGATGATCAACGGGTCGCGGCGGCTGCGCATCGCCAAGGGCAGTGGCATGCAGGTCAGTGACGTCAACCAGCTCGTCGACCGGTTCTTCGAAGCCCGCAAGATGATGGCCCAGATGAGCGGCATGATGCCCGGGATGCGCAAGCGCAGTGCCACCAAGTCGAGCAAGAACAAGCGCAAGGGTAAGAAGGGCGGCGGACGCGGCCCGACCCAGGCCCGCATGCCCGCCGGCTTCCCGGGCGGATTCCCTGCCATGGGCCCCGGCGGTATGGGCGGCGCGGGCGGGCCGGCGGGGATGCCGCAGCTGCCGGCCGGCATGGAGCTGCCCGACATCACCAAGTTGAACTTCCCCAAGCAGTAGCGATGGCAGAACTGCACGAGGTGTGGGTCGAGCTGGTCAGCGGAACTCGGGTGATCGTCGGGCGGGACCTCGCGACCCACGCCGCGGCCAGCGAGATCGCACGGGAGTGGCGTGCGATCGCCGAGTCGTCCTCCGATCGGCTCTACGAGTCCATGAAGGGCAGTGGCGCCTTGATCCGCGGCTCGTCGATCATCGCGATCAAGGCGCAGCTACAGCCGAAGGTGGGGGTCTTCGAGGGCGCCCTCAAGGTCGAACGCGCAGGCAGCTGGCTCTGACCCTGGTCTCTAGGCAGGTGGCGGCCACTCCGGCGGCGGTGGCGGCGGCCACTCCGACGGTGCGGGTGGCTGCGCGGGCGCCTGGAACTCCGGCGGGGCGAAGGGCGGCGGGGGCGTGTACGGGTATCCCGGATCGCTGTACAGCGGGCCAGTCGGCGGCGGCCAGGCCGCGCTCACCGCGGGCGGCGGATAGGGCTGCGGGCCGGGGAACCCCGAGGCGAGCAGCAGCTGCTTGCGCTCATCGGCCACCGTCATCCTCCGGACGACCAGGATCGCCAGCAGAGCAGCGGCGATCACCGGGATCAACAGGATGATCTCGTTGTTCTGACGGTCCCGCACCCCGTCGATCGTCGAGGGGTCGCCGAGGGTGAGGATCCGCGCGAGCAGTCCGGAGCCGATGAAGAGCACCCACCACACCCGCAGCAGCGGGTAGTGGCGGTCGGAGAGCCCCGGTGGCTCGTCCCGGCGGTCAGCGGCTCGGAGCGTGTCGCGGGCGATCTGGTACGGGAACCAGAACGAGACGATGGGGCAGATCCAGCCCCAGATGGCCCAGGGGCGGGACCGGTGGTGCACGGCGGGGTCGTAGACGTCGGCGTTGCGACGGGCCAGGTAGAACCAGGTGATGAAGACGACCGCCGTGACGACCATGCCAGCCAGGTAGACGTGCCCGGCATCGGTGACCGCCCGGTCGGAGGCCTCTGCCTGGCTCAGGGTGATCGTGCCCGGGTGATCGATGATCGAGGTGACCAGTGAACGCCGGTCGAGCACCGTGCGCATCACGTTGACGAGCAGCAGCGCGGTGCCGAGGAGAAGCACGCAGGCGGCGATACCGAGTGGGCGCAGGTCAACCAGCCGAGGCAGCGGCTTGCCGTACGGGTCGTACCTTGGCTGCACGCTGACCTCCGAGATCGGCCCGAACACCGGGCGACCAGCCTGGCAGGTGCCGCCCAGCTGATCAACACCGCTCGGTGTGCGATCGACCAGCCGGCAGAAAATGCGGTCCGGTCGGGCCGGGGCCCGCGGAGTCGTTATCGTTCTACCCGTGCTGAACATCCACGCCAGGGGCTTCTTCACCAAGGGCGTCGCCCCGCTGGCCCTGGCGCTCAACCGTGCCGGCGTCACCCCCAACGCGATCACGATCTTCGGCACCCTGGGTGCCGTCGTCACCGCCCTGATCTGCTTTCCCACCGGCTTCTTCTTCACCGGCGCGCTGCTGATCTGGGGTTTCGTGATGCTCGACCTCGTCGACGGCGTGATGGCTCGTGCCGGCGGGCTGGCCACCCCGTTCGGGGGAGTACTCGACTCGACCTGCGACCGCGTGGCCGATGCCGCCGTCTTCGGTGGGCTCGCCTGGTACTTCGCCCAGCACGGGCAGAAGGGCATGCTGCTGGCCACCCTGCTCTGCCTCGTGCTCGGCTCACTCACCTCCTACATCCGCTCGCGGGCCGAGGCTGCGGGCTTCACGGCCAGCGTCGGGATCGCCGAGCGGGCCGAGCGGCTAATCATCGTCCTCACCGGCACCGGGCTCGACGGCCTCGGCCTGCCCTACATCCAGGCCTACGCGATCTGGGGCCTCGTGGCCGCCTCGACGATTACGGTCGCGCAGCGGATGACCACCGTCTACCGGCAGGCGAAGGCCCCGACCGAGACGGTCAGCGGCTGATGTTGGAACGGGCTCGCGAGCAGGTCGCCGGCCTCGGCTACGCCGCAGGTTGGGGTGTGGTGAAGCAGGCGCCGAAGGGGATGACCTCGCGGGCCTTCCAGGCCGTCGCCGACGCCGCCACGGTGCGCAACGGCAGCGCCACCCGGCAGCTGCGCAAGAACCTGCGCCGGGTGGTGGGACCGAACGTCTCCGAGCTGCGGATGGACCAGCTCGTCGGTGACGCCCTGCGCTCCTACTCCCGCTACTGGCTGGAGACGTTCCGCCTGCCCAAGATGGACGTCCGCGACGTCGCCGACCGCGCCGACATGAACACCGTCGGGCGGGAGCACATCGAGGCGGCGCTCGACGCCGGCAAGGGTGCGGTACTGGCGCTGCCGCACCAGGGCAACTGGGATGTCGCCGGCGTCTGGCTGGTGGCCAACCACGGCCCGTTCGCCACCGTCGCCGAGCGGCTCAAGCCCGATTCGCTCTTCGACCGCTTCGTCGCGTACCGGGAGAGCCTGGGCTTCGAGGTGCTGCCGCTCACGGGGGGCGCCCGCCCGCCACTGGAGGTGCTCACCGAGCGGCTCCGGCAGAACAAGGTCGTCTGCCTGCTGGCCGACCGCGACCTGTCCCGCAATGGCGTCGAGGTCGACTTCTTCGGTGAGCCGACCCGCATGCCGGCCGGCCCGTCGATGCTGGCTGCCACCACCGGCGCGGCGCTGCTGCCGATCAGCCTCTGGTTCACCGACGACGACGGCTGGGGCCAGCGGATCAACGCCCCGGTGGTGCTGCCCGAGGCGCGACTGCGCGAGCAGGTGCGGTCCGGCACGCAGTCGGTGGCCGACTCCTTCGCCCGCGACATCGCCGAGCACCCGGCCGACTGGCACATGCTGCAGCGGCTCTGGCTCGCCGACCTGCCGCCGCGCCGGGAGGCCAGCGGCTGATGCGCATCGGCATTGTCTGCCCGTACTCGTGGGACATCCCCGGGGGGGTTCAGGCGCACGTCAAGGACCTCGCCGAGAAGCTGATCGGCATGGGTCACAGCGTCTCGGTACTCGCGCCCGGTGACGACGACATGCCCGACCTCCCGCCCTACGTGGTGGCGGCGGGCAAGGCGATGCCGATTCCGTACAACGGCTCGGTGGCGAGGCTGCAGTTCGGCCTCGTCTCTGCGGCGCGGGTCCGCCGTTGGCTGCGCGACGGCGACTTCGACGTGGTGCACGTCCACGAACCGGCCCCGCCCAGCCTCAGCCTGCTGACGCTGATGATCCACGACGGGCCGCTGGTGGCCACCTTCCACGCGGCCACGGTGCGTTCCCGGTTCCTCTCCATGTTCGAGACGGCCCTGCAGCCGTTCATGGAGAAGCTGAGCGGGCGGATCGCGGTGTCGCCGGCCGCCCGCAAGGTGATCGTCGAGCACCTCGACGCCGACGCCGTCGTCATTCCGAACGGCGTCGAGGTGGCGCACTACGCCAACGCCGAGCCGCTGCCCGGCTACCCGCGCGAGGGCGGCACGGTGGGTTTCGTCGGTCGCTACGACGAGCCCCGCAAGGGGATGGACGTGCTGGTGGAGGCCTTCGAACGCCTCGTGCCGGACCGCCCTGGCCTCAAACTGCTCGTGGCGGGTCGGGGTGAGGCCGAGGACTTCGTCGACAAGCTGCCCCCTGCCGTGGCGTCGCGGATCTCCCTGCTCGGGCAGGTCAGCGATGCCGACAAGGCCCGGCTGCTGCGCAGCATCGACGTCTACTGTGCCCCGAACACCGGCCAGGAGAGTTTCGGCGTGATCCTGCTCGAGGCCATGGCTGCCCGCACCCCGATCGTCGCCAGCGACCTCGAGGCCTTCCGACGTGTCCTCGCCGGGGGTGCCGCAGGGGCGCCGGCCGGTGAGCTCTTCGCCGCGGGCGACCCTGCCGCGCTGGCCGTCACCCTCGGTCACCTGCTGGACGACGCGCCGCGACGGGCCGAGCTCGCCGCCGCCGGAGTCCGTGCCGTCGCCCCCTACGACTGGGAGGTCGTGGTGCACTCGGTGCTGCGGGTCTACGAGTTGGCGATCGCCGGCGCGGGCCTGCCACCCGGCGGGGCGGCCCGTGGTTAGCTCCGCCGCGAGTTAGAGTCGCCCGGTGCTCCCCGTCGGCTGGCTCGTCTTCGCCGTCGTCGTGGCGATCCTCGTCTCGATGTGGGTCACCTTCACCCTCACCCGGCTGGATCGCCTGCACGCCCGCGTCGACGCGGCCCGGGCAGCGCTGGACGCCCAGCTCGTCCGCCGCGCCGCGGCACTGCTGCACGCCGCGGAGGCGCCGGGTAGCAGCGTCGACCCCGTCGAGCGCCGACGGTTGGAGGACGTGGCCCGGGCCGCGCTGACGCTGGAGCAGCCCGATCGTCGCCAGGCGGTCGAGAACGCCGTCGGTCGAGCCGTGGCGGAGCTGGCCGAGGCGCCGGACGCGCTGGCCGCCTTGCCGTTGGCTGAGCTTGGCGAGGCTGCTGCTCGCGTGCTCGTCGCCCGGCGTTTCTACAATGATGCGGTGCGTGACACCCGGGCGCTCCGGGCCCGGCGGATGCCTCGGCTGCTTCGGTTGGCAGGCCGGGTGGAACTTCCGCAGTACTTCGACATCGACGACACCGTGCCGTTAGGCGTGGGCGCGACTACCCAGGCAGAGAGCCAAGGACAGGACGGTTCATGATCATCTCGGTACGGGCGCATCGGGCAGCACTCGCAGCACTGGGCACGGTCTGCGTCTTCGCCAGTGCGGCCTGCGGAGGTGGGGGACACTCGGCGGCGACGCCGACCCCGTCCGTACCGAGCACCTCGACCACGGTGGCCTCGCCGACACCGACCAAGACCGTGAAGCCGGCACCGAAGGTCAATCCGTACACCGGCATCGGGGCGGTGCCCAAGACCCCGACCATCGCCGTCAAGGTCGACGACACCGCACCCGGACGCCCGCAGCGCGGAATCGACCTGGCCGACGTCGTCTACATCGAGGCCGTCGAGGGGGGCCTCACCCGGCTCGCCGCGATCTACGGCACCAACAAGCCCGTCGTCGGCTACGTCCGCAGCACCCGCCCCAGTGACCCGGATCTGCTGCTCCAGTACGGCAAGATCACCGAGGCCTACTCCGGCGGCGCGCACGACTCGCTGCCCCGGGTGAAGGCCTCGGGCATCACCAGCTGGAGCAACGACGCCGGCGCGCCGTACTACTCGCGGGTGAACCGTTCCGAGTCGACATACATCAACCTCGTGCTGGACCTCGCCAAGGTGGCGGCGAAGACGAAGAGCGCGCTCCCCAAGTCGAACGGCTGGACCTTCCGCTCCAGCCTCGCCGGGCTCACCACCAGCGTCGGCACCGACGTCCGCACCCGGGTCACCGGCTCCTACGCCTACACCAGCGGGACCGCGGTGGAGTTCCGCTGGTCGACGACGCTCAGGAAGTACGTCCGCTACATCAACGGCGTGGCCCAGCATGCGGCCGACGGCAAGCTCGTCACGGCCACGAACGTGATCGTGCAGTCGTGCAAGGTCGTCTCGCACCCCGCGGACACCGACGTCAACGGCAACCCGTCGCAGTTCACCACCACCACGGGCACGGGCGCGGTCTCGGTGTTCCGGGGCGGCAAGCGCATCAACGGCACCTGGTCGCGTCCGAAGCTGAACAACGGGACCAAGCTCAAGACGAGTGCGGGCGGCGTGCTGCCGCTGCAGCCGGGCAACACCTGGGTCGTGCTGGTGCGTACGGGTGAGCCGATCTCGGGCTGATCCCGTGCGCGGGCGGTGCAGGCCACTCGTGCTCGAACGGCCAGCCGAGGCACTGCTGACGGGGCCGTAGAATCAGGGTCATGTCCGACGATCAGAGCGCCTCCCTTCCTTCCGTCACGTCCGCATCCGCCACTGCTTCCGCCTCGGCCGAGCACTCGGTCGGTACCTCGCGGGTGAAGCGGGGGATGGCCGAGATGCTCAAGGGCGGCGTGATCATGGACGTCGTCAACGTCGAGCAGGCCAAGATCGCCGAGGATGCCGGTGCGGTGGCCGTGATGGCGCTGGAGCGGGTTCCGGCCGATATCCGGGCCCAGGGCGGGGTCTCCCGGATGAGTGATCCGGACATGATCGACGCGATCATCAGTGCGGTGTCGATCCCGGTGATGGCCAAGGCCCGGATCGGTCACTTCGTCGAGGCGCAGGTGCTGCAGTCCCTCGGGGTCGACTACATCGACGAGTCCGAGGTGCTGACCCCGGCCGACTACGCCAATCACATCGACAAGTGGCAGTACACGGTGCCCTTCGTCTGCGGTGCCACCAACCTGGGTGAGGCGCTGCGCCGGATCACCGAGGGTGCCGCGATGATCCGTTCCAAGGGTGAGGCCGGCACGGGTGACGTCTCCAACGCCACGACCCACATGCGCCAGATCCGCCAGCAGATCCGGCACCTGCAGAACCTCCCCGAGGACGAGCTCTTCGTCGCGGCCAAGGAGCTGCAGGCCCCCTACGAGCTCGTCGCCGAGGTGGCCCGGCTGGGCAAGCTGCCGGTCGTCCTCTTCACCGCGGGTGGCATCGCCACCCCGGCCGACGCGGCGATGATGATGCAGCTCGGCGCGGAGGGCGTCTTCGTCGGTTCGGGCATCTTCAAGTCCGGCAACCCGGCCCAGCGCGCCGCCGCAGTCGTGAAGGCCACGACGTTCTTCGACGATCCCGACGTCATCGCCAAGGTCTCTCGCGGTCTCGGCGAGGCCATGGTCGGCATCAATGTCGACGAGATCCCGCAGCCCCATCGGCTGGCCGAGCGCGGCTGGTAGAGCGGCTGGTAGAGCGGCTGGCCGAGCGCGGCTGGTAGAGCGGCTGGTCGGTAGCCCACGCCGAGTCTGACCGACACTTTGTACGACAATGTCGTACAAGCCGTCGGTCAATCCTGGACTGGGTGCCCCAGGGGCCGAGAACCCAACTGCGCCTGGCACCGAACGCAACCGCTTTGTCGACTTCGGTGCATAGCTGCCGCGCTGTGGACGGCGAGCACCGAGGAACGGGCCGGCGACCTAGTCTCGTTGCATGGCCGATGAGACCGAACCCAGCGCGGGCGGGCGGAGCGCGATCAGCCGGGCGATCATTGCTGCGGTCGAGCGGGAGAACGCAGACCGCGAGCGACGTCAGCAGCTGCCTCCGCGACGAGAACGCCGGCTACGTGGCCCGACCATCGTCTTCTCGATCCGGCTCGACCAGCATGAGCTTGCGGCGCTCGACGAGCAGGCCATCGAACGCGGGATTAAGCCGAGCACCCTGGCTCGCAACCTCATCCGCGCCGGGCTGCAGGCTCGCCACAACCCCGTGCTGCGCGACGCGGTGGAGCGCCTCCGGCAGTCCCTCGACGAGGTCGAGGCGCTGGTGCGGTGACCCTCTGCGGCTGCCTGCCGACTAGGCTGGTTCCTCGTGCGCATCGGTGTTCTGGCTCTGCAAGGCGACGTCCGCGAGCACGTGCGTGCTCTCGAGGCGTCGGGCGCAACGGCCGCCCCGCTGCGGCGTGCCGCCGAGCTGGGCGGAGTCGACGGGCTCGTCCTCCCCGGGGGGGAGTCGACGACGATCATGAAGCTCGCCCGAATCTTCGAGGTCCTCGAGCCGCTCCGGGCCGCCGTCGCCGGCGGTCTGCCGGTCTACGGCTCTTGCGCCGGGATGATCCTGCTCGCCGACCGGGTCGACGACGAGGGCTCCCCGCTGGAGGAGACCATCGGCGGGATCGACATGACGGTGCGCCGAAACGCGTTCGGACGGCAGGTCGACTCCTTCGAAGAGGACGTGGCCGTGGAGGGCATCGATGGCCAGCCGGTGCGGGCCGTCTTCATCCGTGCGCCGTGGGTCCAGGAGGTCGGTCCGGGGGCCCAGGCCCTCGGCCGGGTGAGCACCGGCGCCGCCGCCGGTAGGATCGTCGCCGTCCGGCAAGGCAGCCTGCTCGCCACCTCGTTTCATCCGGAGCTGACGGGCGACCTGCGGATCCACGAGTACTTCTGCGACATGGTGAGACGACGAAATGGTGGGGCATAGATGAGCGGCCACAGGCTATGAGTGGACACAGTAAATGGGCGACGACCAAGCACAAGAAGGCTGTCGTCGATGCCTAGCGCGGCAAGATGTTCTCCAAGCTCATCAAGAACATCGAGGTGGCTGCGCGCATCGGTGGCGGCGACCCCGACGGCAACCCGACCCTCTACGACGCCATCCAGAAGGCTCGTAAGACCTCTGTGCCCCTCGACAACATCGAGCGCGCCGTCAAGCGCGGCTCGGGTGCCGAGGCCGGCGGGGCCGATTGGCAGACCATCATGTACGAGGGTTACGGCCCCAGCGGGGTGGCCGTGCTCATCGAGTGCCTCACCGACAACCGCAACCGTGCCGCTACCGAGGTACGCACGGCCATGAGCCGCAACGGTGGCTCGATGGCCGACCCGGGCTCGGTCTCCTACCTCTTCTCCCGCAAGGGTGTGGTGATCGTCCCCAAGGCCGGTCTCACCGAGGACGACGTGCTCGCCGCTGTGCTCGACGCCGGTGCGGAGGAGGTCAACGACCTCGGGGAGTCCTTCGAGGTGGTCAGCGAGGCCACCGACCTGATCACGGTGCGCACCGCCCTACAGGGCGCGGGGCTGGACTACGACTCGGCCGACTCGTCCTTCCTACCCAGCGTGCAGGTGCCGGTCGACGAGGAGGGGGCCCGCAAGGTCTTCCGTCTCATCGACGCCCTCGAGGACATCGACGACGTGCAGAACGTCTTCGCCAATGTCGACGTCAGCGACGAGGTCATGGCCGCCCTCGACGACGGCGACGACTGACCGAACTCGGCGAGCCCCCAGCGTCAGAACGGCGCCTTCACCCAGAACTTGAAGAACTCGTGCCCAAGGGCGCTCAGGGTGGCGGTGTCGCCGAACAGATCGCAGATGTTGTAGATCAGCCGGAAGAACTGGTCGTTCAGCGACTGGATCTGCAGCAGCACGATGACGCCGAGCATGCCCCATGGCTTTATCTTCTGCGCCGCGTGCTGGGTCTGCGGGTCTAGGTAGGGCTCGATGATCGCGTAGCCGTCCAGGCCGGGGATCGGAAGCAGGTTCAACACTGTCGCGGTGATCTGCAGGAAGCCCAGGAAGGCGAGCGCAGACCAGAATCTCAAGTGATCGGTCGGCGTGCCGTCGAAGTTCAACGGCAGGTAGAGGGGACCGTTCCCGATGTTGTGGCTGCGCGCAGCCAGGAGGAGGCCTGCTCCGAAGATCAGGTTCATCAGTGGCCCGACGGCGGCCGCGACGCTCCGCGAGGCCCTGCTGCGGAACGCGTGCTGGTGCAGATAGACCGCCCCGCCCGGTAGGCCGATCCCGCCCTGGATGATGAAGAAGAGCGGCAAGATGATCGAGAGCAGTGGGTGGGTGTACTTGAACGGGTTGAGGGTCAGGTACCCCGCCGCCTCCACGCTGCGGTCGCCGGCTCGATAGGCCGCGTAGGCGTGGGCGAACTCGTGCAGGCACAAGGTGACGACCCAGCCACCGAGAACGAAGAGGAACACACCGAGGTCGCCGAGGCGGGATCCGTAGGCGTCCTGCGACCAGGCCAGCAGGCCGCCGACGACCGTGACTGCCACGAAGGCCAGGAAGAGCGGGCTCGGGCGCACGGCGCGGCGCGGCTTGGCGAAGTCGTAGAGGGACACGTGACGACGGTACTGGGCCTGCCGGGGCGGACACATCGGCGTGTCGACGGTCTCGGCCCCACGGCCACCCCTAGGCTGTATCGAACGACCGTTCGATCTGCGAGCCGGCCTCCGGCTCCGAGCAAGGGGTGGCGACGTCATGCGCGTGCTCGGCATCGACCCGGGGATGACCCGCTGCGGCATCGGGGTCGTCGACGGCGCGCCGGGCCGCCCCCTCGACCTCGTCTACGTCGGGGTCGTCCGCACGCCTGCAGACGCCGAGGTCGGGCTGCGGCTGCTCGCGCAGTCGGACGGCATCAGCGAGGCCATCGAGCGCTTCGCCCCGGACGCGGTGGCCGTGGAGCGGGTTTTCAGCCAGCACAACGTCCGCACGGCCATGGGCACCGCCCAGGTGGCCGGCCTCGGCATTCTCGCGGCCACGCGGGCCGGCATCCCGGTCATGCTGCATACGCCGAGTGAGGTCAAGGCGGCCGTCACCGGCTCGGGCAGCGCCGACAAGGCGCAGGTCGCGGCAATGGTCACCCGGCTGCTCCGCCTCACCGAGGCGCCCAAACCCGCCGACGCGGCCGACGCCCTGGCCATCGCGATCTGCCACGTCTGGCGGGGGAGCGCACAGGCCAAGCTCGCCGCAGCGCTGGCCGGCTCGCGAGCCGCCACGTCAGCCACGCGCGCGGCATCGGCGAGGATGACGTCATGACCGATGAGTTCGTCTTCACCTTCGACCCCGAGACGCTCCGTGAGATCTACGCCGACGCTACGGCCGGTCAGACCCGGATCGCCGAGCTGCGCGACGAGGTCCGGGACGCGCCGGACGTCATCGCCGAGCTGGTGGCCCGCGGGGAGCTCGTCACCCTGCTCCGCGTCAGCGGTGCGCTCGACGAGGCACTGGACGAAGCTCGCCGCGCCGCCGACCGCGCCGAGATCGACGGGAACCGCGCCCAGCAGCACATGACGCGGCTTCGGCTGGCCCAGGTGCACCAGTGGCGCGGGGAGTTCGCCGACTCGAACCTGATCGTCACCGAGCTGCTCGCGGCGTCGGGGCAGTTCGGCCCCGTGATCGAGGCCGTGACCCATCAGCACGCCGGTCTCAACGACTACGACCAGGGGCACTGGGCCGACGCCCGCGACCACTTCGCCCGCGCCGCTGCGCTGCGTGACGAGCTGGAGCTCGAGGACGGCGAGCCTGCCGAGTCGCATGCCGCGCTGGCCGCCGCTATCCGCCACCTCGAGTCGGACGAGCAGTCGGAGACCGGACAGTGATCGCCTCGGTACGCGGCATCGTGGCCGCCCTCGGCCCGGACGGCGCCGTCGTCGAGGTGGGCGGTGTCGGACTGTCGGTGCTCTGCTCGCCTGGCACGCTGGCCCGGCTCCGGCTGGGGGAGTCGGCCCGGCTGGCCACCAGCCTCGTGGTCCGGGAAGACTCGTTGACTCTCTTCGGCTTCGCCGACGACGACGAGCGTGCGCTCTTCGAACTGTTGCAGACGGCCAACGGCGTCGGCCCCAAGCTGGCCCAGACGATGCTGGCCGTACTGGCACCGCGAGCGCTGCGCCGGGCCATCGCCACCAGCGACTACGCCACGCTCGTCACCGTCCCGGGGATCGGCCGCAAGGGTGCCGAGCGCATCGTCATCGAGCTGCGTGACCGCATCGGTGCCATCGACGGCTCTGATGCCGCAGGCACCGGGGTCGTTCCCGTTGCCCCGTGGCGCGACCAGCTCGGCCATGCCCTCGCCGGCCTCGGCTTCACCGGCAAGGAGGCGGCCGACGCCATCGAGGTGGTGTCCGCCGACGTCACGCCCGAGAACCCGCCCGACATCTCCGCCCTGCTCCGGCGCAGCATCCAGCTGTTGGGCCGGACCCGATGAGTGAGCGTGCGAGCGAATCAATGGGTGCAGTGAGTGAGCGTGCGAGCGAATCAATGGTTGCAGCGTGAGCGAACCATTGGAAGACGACGTCGTCTCGCCGCTGCCGGTGCTCGCCGAGCGCGAGGTTGAGGCGAGCCTCCGTCCGCGGCTGCTCTCGGAGTTCGTCGGCCAGCCGAAGGTCCGCGAGCAGCTGCAGCTCGTGCTGGAGAGCGCGATGCGCCGCAACCGGCCGCCGGATCACGTGCTGCTCTCCGGCCCGCCCGGGCTGGGTAAGACGAGCCTCGCGCTGATCATGGGCACTGAGCTCGGGGCGCCGGTACGGGTCACCAGCGGGCCGGCCATCGAGCGCGCCGGTGACCTCGCGGCGCTGCTCACCAGCCTGCAGGAGGGCGAGGTGCTCTTCATCGACGAGATTCACCGCATCGCGCGCCCCGCCGAGGAGCTGCTCTACATGGCGATGGAGGACTATCGAGTCGACGTCGTGGTCGGCAAGGGGCCGGGCGCCACGGCGATCCCGCTCGACCTGGCGCCATTCACCTTGGTGGGCGCTACCACCCGCGCCGCCCTGCTCACCGGCCCGCTGCGCGACCGCTTCGGCTTCACCGCGCACATGGACTTCTACGAGCCCTTCGAGCTGGAGGCGGTGCTCTACCGCTCGGCCGCGCTGCTCGGGGTACCGCTCGAGGAGGACGGTGCTGTCGAGATCGCCGGCCGTTCTCGAGGTACGCCACGTATCGCCAACCGGTTGCTGCGACGCGTCCGCGACTACTCCGAGGTGCGTGCCGACGGCCGGATCGACGCCGAGATCGCGCGCGCAGCCCTGGCCGTCTACGACGTCGACCAGCTCGGGCTGGATCGCCTCGACCGGGCCGTCCTCGATGCACTGGTCCGCCGCTTCAACGGCGGGCCGGTCGGTGTCGGCACGATCGCCGTCGCGGTTGGCGAGGAGGTCGAGACGGTGGAGGAGGTGGCGGAGCCGTTCCTGGTCCGTGCCGGTCTGCTGGCCCGTACGCCCCGTGGCCGGGTGGCTACCCCGGCGGCCTGGCAGCACTTGGGCGTGTCGCGTCCGGCGCAGGGTCCGACCCTCTTCGACGCCTAGGATCGCTCCGGTGACCGTGATCAGCCTTGGTGCCTTGTGTGACTACGTCAGCGAGGACGAGTACCGCGCCGAACTCCTCGGGGCCGCGGTGCCACTGCCCGCCGATGCGTTGGAGCAGCTGCTCGTGCTCTTCCGGTCCAGTGCCTCGTTCAAGGTGGCCGAGTTCGCGCTGCTCGACGACGGCCGCCGGGTGGCGCTGGGCGACGACTCCCGGCGCTTCAGCCGCGCGGTCGACCCGGTTGGCGCGGTCGACGATCTGACTGACGCTTGGGATCGGCTGACCACCGACACGCTCGAGGCGGCCGTCCGCACGCTCGTCACTCCCGAGGAGGAGGGCGGCACCGAACTTCACCCCTGGGAGTGGCTCGTGGAGCAGCTGGCGGTCCACGGGGTCACGGCCACGGTCGAGGAGCTGCAGCAGGTCGACTACCGCGTCGAGTTCAGCGATCGCCTCGTCGCGCGTCTGGGCTGACGTTCGACCGTGATCAACACCCCCTGAACCACCTCCCAGCGTGGTTCAGGGGGTGCTGATCACGGTCAGCTGAGTCGTTGGGGCGCGGTAGCTCAGCAATGGCGCGTAGGGTCCGTGGGCGTGAGCGCGCTCCCCTTAATCGTCATCGTGGTGCTGCTGGTCGCCTACATCGGCTACAGCCTGCGAAATCGCCGTCGGTTGATCGCCGAGGAGATGGTGCGGACGAGCCGCATCGACGTCGGAACCGAGGTCATGACCACCTCCGGCCTCTACGGCACTGTCGTGCAGCTGCACGACGACGGCACGGTAGTGCTCTCGATCGCGCCCGGTGTCGAGGTCAAATGGGCGCTCGCCGCGCTCCGTGACGCCGATTCGCTGGCCGACACGTACCGCCGCGGCATCGCCGCCCCCGACAATCAGCCCACCGGCGAGGAACTTCCCTAGCCAGGTCAGACGTTCCCCAACCAGGGCCGTTCAGATACGTCGGTCATACTGTTTCCCGCGGACCGCCCCCGGGCGGCCCGAGCACTGGCGTGCGCGCCGACCTTGACCAGCTGACGAACAACCGCGTCAGGCCTCAAAGCCGAGGAGATTCATCCCTGTGGCACCACCTGCTGGAACGCTGCGCGTCGGGCGTTATTTCGCCGCGCTGCTCGCCATCCTCGCTGTGCTCTACACGATCGTCCTCTGGCCCGGCGCGCGCCACACGCCGAAGCTCGGCATCGACCTCGCGGGCGGCACGGAGATCATCTTCACGGCCAAGGCGCCGCACGGTAAGACGCCGAGCAGCTCCGCCATGGAGCAGGCCAAGACGATCATGACGAGCCGCGTCAACGGCACCGGTGTCACCGAGGCGACCGTGCAGATCCAGGGCAACGACCAGCTGGTGGTATCCATCCCTGGCACGCAGGACGAGGACGCCTCCAAGCTGGGTGCGGCAGCCGTGCTGAACCTCCGCGGCCTCGTGGCGCCGGCGCCACTGGTCAACTGCACGCCCAAGGCGACCGCCAGCTCCAGTGCGACAGCGACTCCGACATCGTCGGCGGCCCCGAGCAGCGCGACCCCCTCGGGAAGCTCCGCGACCTCCAGCACCCCGGCTGCCTCGAAGCCCTCGACGTCGGCGTCCGAGTCAGGCGCCGACGCCGCGGACCGACTGCTCGGCGCAGCCACCCCCACGACCTCGGCGAGTACGACCCCCGCAAAGGGCACGACCTCGGCGAAGGGCACGAGCCCGGCCCCCTCGACGACGCCCACCGGCACCAGCGCAGCCAGCAAGTCCGCGACCGCCTCGGCGACTCCGTCGGCCAGCTCCACCAGCACTGCGCCCCCGCCGGTCTGCAGCTCCGACGCGCTAGCCCAGGTGGCCAAGGCGGGCAAGTTCACCATCCCGACCACGGATACCGCCTACAACGCACTCTCGTCGAGCAATCAGCAGCTCATCCAGGCGGCGCTGGCGAACTTCGATTGCGCTTCGGGACAGTCCGAGGTCGATGACCCGAAGAAGGATTTCGTCGCCTGCGACGGCAGCGGGTATGCCTACCTGCTCGGCCCGGTGGTCGTGGCCGGAAAGCAGATCTCCACGGCCTCGGCACAGGCCCCGAACTTCGGAACCGGCGGCAGCAGCGTCTGGTCGGTGAACCTGACCCTCTCCACCGGGGGAAGTCACTCCGGCCTGAGCGCATGGGCCAAGTACACCGCTGCCCACAACTTCGGCAGCGACACCACCAATAGCACGGCCGCGGCGCAGTGCTCCTACGCGACCGCCCGCTGCGCCAACTACGTTGGCTTCACCCTCGACGGCGAGGTCATCTCGATCCCGCAGAACGAGTCGACGATCAACACCAACCCCACCCAGATTCAGGGCTCGTTCACCGCCAGCACCGCCAAGACGCTCGCCGATCAGCTCAAGTACGGTGCTCTGCCGCTGAGCTTCACGCTGCAGAGCTCCGAACCGGTCTCGGCCACGCTGGGCTCCAGCCAGCTCAAGGCTGGCCTGCTCGCCGGCGGCATCGGCCTGCTGCTCGTCGTCATCTACTCGCTGATCTACTACCGGGCCCTTGGCCTGGTGACGATCGCGTCGTTGCTGGTCTCGGGTGCGCTCACCTACGGCTCGCTCGTGCTGCTGGCAAGTCAGATCGACTTCACCCTGAGCCTGGCCGGTATCGCCGGGTTCATCGTGGCGGTGGGTATCACCGCGGACAGCTTTGTCGTCTTCTTCGAACGGATGAAGGACGAGGTGCACGAGGGGAGATCTGCGCGCGTGGCCATCCCGCGCGCCTGGGTCCGCGCTCGCCGCACCATCCTCTCCGCCGACACCGTGTCGTTCCTGGCCGCCGCGATCCTGTACTACTTCGCCGCCGGTGACGTCCGAGGCTTCGCGTTCACCCTGGGGCTCTCGACGATCCTCGACCTCGTGGTCGTCTTCCTCTTCACCCATCCGTTGATCTCGTTGCTCTCGCGCTTCGAGGCCTTCGGATCGGCCCGGTTCACCGGCCTCGACTCGATCCGCGGCGGACAGGCGATCTCCGAGATCGCCGCAGCGGAGCGTGCCCAGCGCGCTGCCCGGCCGGCGCGGCGCAAGCCCGCCCGCGCCGTCGGAACAGCCGTCCTCGACGCCCCAGCCGAGAACGAAGCCGAGGATCCGGTGAACGCCGTTCCCGACGAGGTCGATGAGGTCGACGAGGTCGACGAGGTCGACGAGGTCGAGGCGCCGACGGAGGCTACGGCGGAGGACGAGGCGACGACGGAAGCCGCGGAGAGCGAGCCCCGTCGCACCACGCCCGAGCCAGGCTCAGCCGCCGAACGTGCGGCGGCACGCCGTGCGAAACTGCGAGAAGAGCGCAACAAACCGAAGGGCACGAGCTGATGGCAAGCATCAAGCGGCTCTATCGCGGTGAGACCGAGATCGGGTTCATCCCGGCGCGGCGTAAGTGGTACCTCGCCTCGCTGGTGCTCGTCGCCATCTGCATCTTGTCGATCGCGTTCCGCGGCTTCAACTACAGCGTCGACTTCGCCGGCGGCACCACGTACCGCATCCAGGTGGCGCACACCTCGCTCACCACGAGCCAGGTCGAGACGGCCTTCAAGGACGCCGGCAAGGCCCCGGAGAATCCGCCGGAGAAGGTCGGCTCCGGCTCGTCGCGCCAGATCGTCGTGACGCTCTCCAAGCTCAAGGCGACGACGGAGGAGGCCCTCACCGCGAAGGTGGCAAAGGCCCTCGACATCTCACCGTCACTGATGAACCCCAACTTCGTCAGCTCCGACTGGGGCCACAACATCTCGGTACAGGCAGTCGAGGGCCTGATCATCTTCTTGATCGTGGTGTCGATCTACATCTCGATCCGGTTCCAGTGGCGAATGGCCGTGGGCGGGATGGTGGCGCTGCTCCACGACCTCCTGATCGCAGCCGGCGTCTACTCGATCATCGGGTTCGAGGTGAGCCCGTCGACCATCGTGGGGCTGCTGACGATCCTCGGCTTCTCGCTCTACGACACGGTCGTCGTCTACGACAAGGTCGCGGAGAACTCCAAGGATCTCCTGGCCGGCTCCCGGATGACCTTCTCCGAGGCCGCCAACCTCGCGGTGAACCAGACGCTGATGCGATCGATCAACACCTCTCTGATCGCCCTGCTCCCGGTGGCCGGGCTGCTCTTCGTCGGGGTCGGCGTCCTCGGGGTCGGCACGATCAAGGACCTCGCGCTGATCCTCTTCGTCGGGCTTGCCTCGGGTGCGTACTCCTCGCTCTTCCTGGCCACTCCTATCGTCGTGGACCTCACCGAGCGGGAGCCGGCCTACAAGGCGCTGGCCAAGCGCGTGGCGGCGAAACGGTCGGCCGAGGCCAGGCGGGCTGAGGCCGGCGAGCTGGTCACGGCCTCGGCCGATGCG